>JALHUE010000385.1 GCA_022866145.1 Anaerolineales bacterium
ATCATGCTGACGGATGCCGCCAAGGTGCTGCCGAGCCCTCCGCAGGTGCGGGACGTGGCCGAGATCCTTGCGGCTCGGCTGCCTGCGTAGTCGAAGACAGCCGTCCGGTGCTTGGCCGCAGCTCGTGCACCGGTCAAGGCAAACACGATCTACCCCCGGGGGAAGCGTTCGAGACTGACCCCGAAGCCACGCAGGCGAGGAGCGGCATAGGATTGGAGAGAATCGAGTGAAGCCCGAACCGGGCATCTACCCGTTCAGCGTGTGACAAGGGTCATCTTGGAGAACCAAGAAGCATTGCGGTGGCACGTGATTCGCCAAGAGGCATTGGGGTAGGCTTCTGGAGGCGAGATGGAATGGGGGCGCAATGAGTGACGGCGGATGCCTGGCACTGGTGGGGAGCGGGGAGTTCCTCGAGCCGATGAGGCCGGTCGACCGACAGCTGCTCGAGCGCTGCGGGGGTTCGCGGGTCGTCGTCCTGCCGACGGCGTCGGCTCCCGATCGTGCGGGAGTGCCGCAGCGCTGGATGGACCTGGGTGTGGCCCACTTTCGTGCCCTGGGCGCACAGGCGGAGGGTGTGCTCGCCTTGAGGCGGGAAGACTGCGATCTGGCCGAGTACGCCGATGCCGTGGGCCAGGCGAACCTGGTGTACTTCTCCGGCGGGAAGCCAGACTACCTATTCCAGACGCTTGAGCGCACGGCGCTGTGGCAGGCTGCCCTCCGCGTCCTGGCCGGCGGCGGCGTGCTGGCAGGATGCTCGGCGGGCGCCATGATTCTGGGTAGTCATATCCCGGATGTCGACAGCTTCCCGCGCCTTGTGCGTTGGGGCCCGGGCTTCGGCCTGGTCCCCGAGGCTCTGGTCATCCCCCACTTCGACGAGATCCCGTCAGCCCTGGCGTCGCTCGCTTACCGACTGCGCCCTCGTGGCTCGTACCTGATCGGCGTCGAGGGCGGGACGGCACTGGTGGGGAAGGACAGAGGCTGGCAGGTGCTGGGCTCGGGCGCCGTGACCGTTCGGCGCGGACAGCGCGCCGAACGGATTGGCCCGGGCCAGTCCGTCGAACTACCTTGATGCGAGCCCGCCGGGGAGATTCCTCGGCCGGGCCAGGGACTGGCCGAGACCGTTGCAGGCGAGGATGGCCAGTATAGAGAGGGTCAGGAGGATCGCCGGCCGGGCTCGAGACGCAGGGCGAATGCAGGCCTCGACGATCGTCGGGTGAAGTGGATTCACGCCTCGCCAAGATCCGAGCCCAATCCACTCGCATTGCCCGCCTCGACGTGCAGGCCGGACGTGGTCAGCCGATTGGCGGCGTCCCCTTGGGATACCTGGGAAATGCAATTGGGGTCTAGGACGGGAAGCCAGGCCCTGATCGCGCTTCAGCCGCGAAGGAGTTCAATCCGGGCCAGTGTGCCTGCCCCAGGGGCGTTCTCCAGGCTGATCGTCCCGCCTTGGGCTTCGATCAGCCCCTTGGCGATCGCCAGGCCCAGGCCGCTGCCTGTCTCTGACCCCTTGAGGTTCGAGTGGTAGAACCGCTCAAAGACATGCGGCAGGTCCTGCGGATCGATGCCCGGACCGGTGTCCAGCACCTCGACCCGCACCCGGTTGCCGACAGACTGGGCCTGCAGTACAACCCGTCCGCCGGGTGGCGTGTGTCGTAGGGCGTTGTCGAGCAGGATCAGCAGAACCTGCCGGAACCGGGTGGGATCCCCTTGAACAACCAACGCATCCCCCAGCTGGTGGGAAAGCGTGACGCCCCCTCGCTCTGCCACGCGTCCGACCGTGCGCTGGATCTCGGCCGCAAGATCGCCCAAATCGATTCTGTCGCGTTCGAGTTGCAGGCGACCGGCATCCAGGCGGGAGAGCAGCAGCAGGTCGTCCACCAGCGTGGCCATGTGGTCGACTTCGGAGAGGATATCGCCCAGGAGCGGTCGGCGGTTGTCGTCGGCGGGCAGGCCCCGCTGGGCGACCTCGGCCGAAGCCCGCATCAAAGTCAAGGGGGCACGGAGCTCGTGGCTGGCGTTGGCGACGAATGCCTGCTGCTTCTCCCAGGCCTGCTCCGCCGGGATCAGGGACTTCCCGGCCAGCCACCAGCTGCCTGCCGCCAGGACCAGTGCCCCCACACCTCCCAAGATAGCGAGCATGCGCAGCAACCCGTCCAATACCCGCTGCTGGTCATCGAGGGCGCGCCCGACCTGGATCACCTGCGGGGGCCCGGTCGATGGCAGGCTGAACGTGAGCAGGCGGACGGGAGAGCTATCCTCCAATTCGATCGTGCGCAGGTCCGTGCCGGTCTTCAGTGCGGCTTCGGCTGCAGGGGCATACGGCGCGCTCAGAGGCAAATTGCGGTTTACCGCCACTGGGCGGAGCATCTGGCTGGCCGAGGATATGACAAACACTGGCGCAAGATCGGCGTCATAAGAGTCCAGGTCGAACGGGCTCTCTTCGAGGGCTTCGTCTTCCGTTTCATTCCCGATTTCGCTTGCCTCGGGCGGCGTCGCGACGACTGCGCCGCCCTGCACCAAGACCCCGCTGCGTGCCACCCACTGCTGGCCGACATCCTTCAAGTCCTCGGGAAGCGGGAAGCCCTGCCACTGCAGCTGTTGCGCCAGGCGGTAGCGCAGGGCCAGGTCGTTGTGGGCCTGGAATTCCCGCTTGACCGCCTGGTAAGTTCCTACGGCGAGGATGGCGATCAGGAGTAGCGAAGCCAGGATGTACAGGAACGTGAGCCGTAAGCGAAGACTCCTAAACACGATCCCGCTCCAACCTGTAGCCGACACCTCGGATCGTCTGGAGAGGATCGGCGGCACCCGGCCGGTCCAACTTCTGCCTGAGATAGGAAACGTAGACGTCCACCAGGCTGGGCTGGACCTCGGCCTTGTACGACCAGACGTAGTCCAGGATCTGCTGGCGTGTCAATGTCTGATCCGGGTGACGCATGAAGCATTCGAGCAGCTTCCACTCGGTGGTGGTGAGATCCAGGGGCTTGTCTCCGCGGCGAGCCACGTGGGCCCGCTGGTCAAGCACGAGCTCGCCGAGGCGCAGCTCCCAGGCATCCGTGGACTCGGATGTAAACCGCCGGCCTAGGGCCCGCACGCGCGCCAGCAGCTCGTCGAATTCGAAGGGTTTGACCATGTAGTCATCGGCGCCGCTGTCCAGCCCGGCCACGCGATCCTCGATTTGGCCGCGTGCGGTCAAGAGCAGGATGGCGATGGGCAGGTGCGCCGCTCGCAGGGAGCGGCAGATGGAAGGGCCGTCTCGCCCGGGAAGCATCCAATCCACGATCGCTACCTGATCCATGCCGCGCAGGGCGAGCTCCAGGCCGGTCTCGCCGTCGTGGGCGACGTCGACGTCAAGTCCTTCCTCGGTCAGGACCTGCTCCATCAGGCGCGCAAGGCGCTGGTCATCTTCAATGACAAGGACTCGCATCCGACCTCCTCCGGAATTCTGGGGCCGATGGGATGGAGGAAGATTGGAGACACCCCAGCGATTCTCCAAGGGGACTCCAAGAGAACGGCCCCCCCGCCACCGGGGCCAGGTGACTTCGGCGAAATCGCGGAGCGGGAACAGCGTTTTCCAAGGTGCCCACCCCGAGAAGGCCCGGTTCGACCGCGCCTCTATCCCGGACTTCCCCTGATTCTCTGGCCATAACCGGTGTCTGCTCCACAGGCCTGCCGCCCAGCCCGCGGCGGTCGGTTGCGGCGGCCCGGCTCGGGCAGGGGAGAGATTGGGAAATCCTTGAAGATTCTGCCCGCCGGATCAAGGGATTGTCAAGCTCCAACTGGCAGACTTCTGACAGCTTGCCAGAACCATTGTGGCACACAATCGAAGGAGGAAGACATGATCCGCAAGAATGCACTGCTTATGGCTTCGGCGCTGACCGCTTTCGTGCTCGTCATGGTCGGCGGAATCGCCGGTCGCCTCTCGAATGTGGCTTCGGCGGAAGAGTCCCAGCCGTCGACCCCTGCAGCGGTCCTTGATGATGCGGCGCTGGCTGCGTTGCTGCAGGAACGCGAAGGTGTCTATCGGGACATGATCGACCAGGCCAATCAGTTGCTGGCAGCGACGGCAACCGCCCCGGCTGCGCCCACCTTCCCCATCAACGCCGACACGGCCGTGGCCATTGTGCTCACCACCGTCCGCGGCGGGTCGCTGGAGAAGCCGCCTGAGCTTGTTGACTATATGGGTGCCGCTGCCTATGAGGTTTCCCTGACCCAGGGGCTGGTGTACGTTGACGCCAACACCGGCAAGATCCTGGCGAACGGCGCCATCCCGCAGGTTGTAGTCGTGGGAGACAATGCTGGTGGCAACGGCGGAGGCGGCCAGGGTCATTCGGGCGACTATGATGACCAGCACGAAGAAGAGGATAGTGGCGGCGATGACTGAGTCGGCGCCGAGCAGGAGGTGGCCAAGATGAGCGAACGCAAGCCAGGATCCAAACGCCCATCCGGCGTGACCGAGGTCAAGCTGCTGATCACAACCGGCACCCTAGCGGTGAGCTTGCTCGGCTGGGCGGCCCTGGCCGTGCGCAGTGAAGCCTCCGGGTCGGTCGACCCTGTGGAAGCCAGCCCGCCCGCCGTCCCACCCTCGCTGGCCTTCCTGATGGAGCCACTGCCGACGGTCGTTGTTCCGGAATCGTTGGCAGGGACGATCGGATCGCCGGCGGCCTCGCCGGGGCTGCGTACGGTCGATGCTCCGCCCCCGGTGCAGGTCATCACCATCACCAAGCCGTCGAGCGGCGGACGGTCGAGCGGCGGCGGTTCCGGCCGCACCCAGTCGTCAAAGTGATGGACACGCAGCTTGAACCGATGGTTGAGGTACGCATGCGGGGCGGACTGGCGTCCTGGGAAGTTGCCCTTCCACCAGACCGGGGCGGGGAAATCGATGCCCCGCTGGAAGCTGACTGCAACCCGCAGGTGTCTTTCCGGGCGATGGGTTGCGCCATCCGAGTAGAGCTCGAGACCGAAGACCGGGGCGCATCCCGTCGCCTGAGCCAGGTGGCTGGCTGGTTCGAGACCTGGGAATCCCGGCTCAGCCGCTTCCGCCCGGAGAGCGAGTTGAGCCAGCTGAATGCGCGTGCGGGTGAGGTCATCCCTGTCAGCCCGATGATGTGGCA
>JALHUE010000386.1 GCA_022866145.1 Anaerolineales bacterium
CGCTGGCCTGCCGTCTTCACGGCCACGGAATTCCTGCACACCACGGGCCCGGCCCTCGACCAGTATCGCCAGAGCGGGCGCGGCGGGATGGGGCACGGGTGTGAGCTAGAGACAAGCTACATGCTTAACCTGCGTCCCGACCTAGTCGACATGAGCCGGGCGACGACCGAGACCGACTTTATCGCCACCCCCAACTACTACATGGACTGGATCGAGGGCGGGCGACTGATCGCCAACCCGCCCTGGTCGGACGATACTCGCAGCGGCATCTACGGCGATGCCAGCCTGGCCACGGCTGAGAAGGGGCGCCTGTGGCTGCAGGCAGCCATCGCCGAGAAGCTGGAGAGCATTGGCGAGGTCAGGCAACAGCATGAGCGGCGCCTCGCCCGTCGTCGCGCACGCGCGCCGAGACGCAATCCCCTTGACCAGCAGTTGACAACGGCAGGCGATGATGCTACATAGGGACTCGCCCTAGACTCCTGGGACCCAGCACGATCAGACAGGCGCCCCCCGGCGCCAGGAGACCTCTTCGATGTCCCCGCTGAACGGCCGGACAGCCTTGCCGCAGGGTCATGGCCGACTGCCTGCCTCCTGAGGAAGGCCGATCCCTGCGCCCAGTCGCGTCGGGGCGCCTGGGAGAATCGGCCGTCCACAGGCCGCGGTGCCGATGGCTACCTGCAGCGCATCGCCCCGCCTGCCCCGTTCCACTTTCGACAGCGAAAGGAGAACTGCAATGAGAGCCAGACAATGGGTACAGCATTTCCCGGTCATGCTTGTCATCGCCCTCTCAGTTTCTGCGTGTGGGGGCCGAGCCGTGCCGACCTCCGCCCCAGCCGGCACCGGCGAAGAGGAGGCCCCTGTCGTCTTGCGCGTCGGCCTGCCCGGTTTCCCGGATTCTCAGAATCCCGGCAACGCCTGGTTGACCGAGGCGACCGACCTGGTCGAACTGGTCTACAGCTCGCTGGTGAAGATGGATTTCGCCGGCAACTACTATCCCGACCTGGCCCAGAGCTGGTCTGTCTCCGACGATGGTCTGGCCTGGACCTTCGTGCTTGAGCCGGAGGCCGTGTGGTCGGACGGCACACCGGTCACGGCCGAGGATGTCGCCTTCACCCTGCTGGCGTACAAGGAATGGGCCGATTTCGGCTACATGAGCGGCTACACCAAGCACATGGCCGATGTCCAGGCAACCGACGAGCACACCGTAGCGATCACGCTGGATACGCCGGTGCCCAACTTCGAAAGCCAGGTGATGTACACCTACATCCTGCCCAAGCACATCTGGGAGCCCTTCGCTGGCGACCTGGATGCGGCAGTCGCGTTTGAGAACGCCGAGATGGTGGGATCCGGTCCCTTCCGCCTGAAGGAATTCCAGCAGGGCGAGCACTACCGCCTGAGCGCCAACCCCGACTACTACAACGGCCGCCCTGCTATCGATGAGGTCATCTTCCAGGCCTACGCCAACGAGGACGCCCTCGTCCAGGCGTTGCGCGCCGGCGAACTAGATATGATCACCGAGATCCCTCCCACCGTGGTGGGCTCCCTTCGAGGGGACCCCGACATCACCGTGGGTACCGGAACCAGCCGTGGGTTGCGGGACTACATCTTCAATTTGAGCTCACCCGAGATCTGCCCCGTCGACGACGGAGGCGTGTGCTCGGGGCATCCTGCCCTGCGCGATCAAGTGGTCCGCCAGGCCATGGCCCATGCCGTCGATAAGCAGCAGATCGTGGACGTTGCCGAGCTTGGCCTGGCGACGCCGGGGCTGGGGCTCGTGCCGGCGGCGCTGGGGAAGTTTTACGCCAGTGACCTGCAGGACTACGCCTTCGACATCCCGCTGGCCAACAAGATGCTCGACGAGGCCGGCTACCTCGATAGCGATGGGGATGGTATCCGCGAGTGCCCGGCCGGCATGGATTGCGGCGGCCGCCAGCTTGACATCGTGATGCAGATTCCGTCGGACATCACCAGCGGCCCGCGCGAGGCTGAACTGCTCAGCACGTGGTGGGGAGATATCGGGATCAGGATGACGCCGCAGATCCTCGAGCCGGACACCGTAACCGCCAACTGCTGCCCGACCTTCGATTTCGACATGCTCATGTGGGGCTGGACCAGCGACCCCGACCCGACGTTCATCATGAGCATTCTGAACTCGGAGGAGATACCGACGGGCATGTCGGAAACGGCCTACACCAACCCCGAGTACGACCGCCTGTTCGCC
Source organism: Anaerolineales bacterium (assembly GCA_022866145.1). Classification (NCBI taxonomy): domain Bacteria; kingdom Bacillati; phylum Chloroflexota; class Anaerolineae; order Anaerolineales; species Anaerolineales bacterium. Next base: position 2,222 of record JALHUE010000386.1, read on the forward strand.
GCCCAGGCCGTGGAAATGGATGAGCCCACTCGCCTGTCGATGGTGCACGAGATGCAGCGCTTGATGCTGGAAGACCTGCCCTACATCATCCCCTACTACCAGGCCGAGGTGCAGGCATTCCGCAACGATCGCTTCACTGGATGGCCGCTCCCCGCCGAGGGCAGCAATCAGATCCTCTACCTGCAAGACCCGCTCTCTCTGCGGGTCGTCGAGCCCGTCAACTAGCACGGCTCCAGGCGATGGTGCAGGGGCGGCCTCAGGCCGCCCCTGCTGGTACGAGGCGCGATGCAACGCCGCGACTATCTGCTCAAGAAGCTAGGCTGGTCCCTCCTGACGATCGGCTTCGTGCTGGTCCTCAACTTCTTCCTGTTCCGCATTCTCCCAGGGGATCCAACGTCCTCGATCGCCAAGGACCCTCGGCTCACGCCGGAAACCCGGGCGGCGCTGGCAGAGCGCTTCGGGCTGGACAAGGCGATCTTCCTCGACTTGGGGGGAGGCAATCCATTCGACTCGCAGTTCTTCGCCTACATCGGACGCCTGGCCCAGGGAGACTTGGGGACCTCGTTCAACTTCAACCGGCCGGTGGCGGTGCTGTTGGGCGAGCGGCTGTTCAACACCGTACTGCTGGTCCTGAGCGGCCAGATCCTGGCGATCGTCCTTGGCGTCGGCCTCGGCTTGCTGGCGGCGTGGAAGAACAAGACGGCCTTCGACGCCGGCGCCATCACCTTCTCGCTGGCGGCGTGGTCCCTCCCGACCTTCTGGCTGGGCATCCTGCTGCTGATCATCGGCAGCGCCGTCTTCGGACTTCCGACCGCTGGCAAGCAGACGGTTGGAGTCGACTACGCCTCCTGGTGGGAGCAGGCCGTGGACGTCGCCAGGCACTTGATCCTGCCCACGCTGACCTTCACGATTGTCCTGCTCGGTGAGTACATGCTGATCATGCGCAGTTCCGTGTTGGAGATCCTCTCCGAGGACTACATCCTGACGGCCAAGGCCAAAGGCATGAGCCACACGCAGATCCTGCGCCACCACGCTATGCAGAACGCCATGCTGCCCATCGTGACCCTGATCGCCCTCAACTTGGGATTCACCGTGGCGGGCGCCATCCAGGTGGAGACCGTGTTCTCTTGGCCCGGCATCGGGAGCATGATCTACGATGCGGTTCGCCGGCAGGATTATCCGGTGCTCCAGGGCGCGTTTCTGCTGATCGCGGTCAGCGTGGTTCTCGCCAACCTGGCGGCGGACCTGGTGTATGGCTACCTGGACCCACGGGTGAAGGCACCATGACGGTGGCCCGCGCAGCCAGCAGACATCCGAATCCCGCCAGGGCCAGTTGCGCCCACCGGAAGGTCGTCGCAGAAGGCCCTGGCCAGGTTGCCCAGAAGCCCAGCAGGATGCCTCTGCGTGAACGACGGTCACCCACTTCGAGCCGGGCGCAGAGGCTTTCCCGCGCCGCGACGGAGCGAACAGGGTGAAGCATCATCTGCGACGCTGGGGCCAGAGCCTGATAGCCGGCTGGGAGCTGCTGGCTCAGAACCGGATGGGCCTGGTTGGGGTGGCGCTGCTTGCGGCTGTGATCGGCATGGCCGTCTTTGCTCCGTGGATCGCGCCCTACGACCCCAACGAGACCACCCGGGTCTCGATCGAGGACATCTACGCCGAGCCCAGTCCCGAGCACATCATGGGAACCGACGACGGAGGCAAAGATGTCTTCAGCTCCTTCGTCTACGGCTCCAGGGTCTCGCTGGTGGTGGGCTTCACGGCGGCGGCGATTTCGATGATCATCGGCGGAACGATCGGGCTGACCGCCGGCTTTCTTGGAGGCCGCATCGGCAACTTCCTGATGCGACTGACCGACATCTTCCTGGTGATCCCCGACCTGCCGCTGATGATTGTGATCGTGGCGATCCTCGGCCCGAGCCTGTGGAACATCATCCTGGTCATCGGGTTCTTGGGGTGGACGGGAACAGCGCGCATCGTGCGCGCCCAATCCCTGAGCGTGAAGGAACGCCAGTTCGTCACGCGGGCGCGCGCCATCGGCGCCGGCAACTTCTACATCCTGCGGCGACACATCTTCCCGCTGGTCCTGCCGCTGATGGTGACCAACACCGTCCTGGTCATCTCTCTCTCGATCCTCGATGAGTCGACCCTGAGCTTCCTGGGGCTGGGCGATCCAACGACGCTCAGCTGGGGAGGGATGATCAACTACGCCTTCACGCGGGGGGCGATCAGCGCCGGGGCCTGGTGGGCGATTGTGGCGCCTGGGTTAGGCATCGTATGGGTGGTCCTGGCCTGCACCCTGGTGGGCAACGCTCTGGAGGAGGTCTTCAATCCGCGATTGAAGACCCATCATCTGCAGGGAGAAGGCAAGATGATCCCGCGGCGTGGGCTGGCCGAACCCCTGGTGACGGATGATCATGCTGTCTCCTGAACCCCCGCTGCTCGAAGTTCGGCGGCTCTCGACCAACTTCGAAACCGATGAGGGAACGTTCAAGGCCGTCGAGAACCTCAGCTTCGAGCTGCGCACCGGGGAGTCGTTGGGATTGGTCGGCGAGAGCGGCTGTGGCAAGACCACAGCCATGCTCAGCCTGCTGCGCCTTCTCCCGGCGGCGGGGAGGATCGTTTCCGGTGAGATCCGTCTCGCTGGCCAGGACCTGCTGGACCTGGACGAAGCCCAGATGCGTCAGGTCCGCTGGCGCCAGATTTCGATGGTGTTCCAGGGCGCAATGAATGCCTTCAATCCTGTGCGGACAATCGGCCACCAGATTGGCGAATGCTTGGTGCTGCACGGGATGGCGCCGAACCTGGATGCGGCACGCCCGCGGGTGATCGAGCTGCTGGAAATGGTGGGCATCCCGGGCGGCCGGGAGACCCTCTTTCCCCATCAATGTTCCGGCGGTATGCGCCAGCGGGCGATGATCGCCATGGCTCTCGCCTGCGGCCCGCAAATGGTCATCGCCGACGAGCCCACCACCGCCCTGGATGTGATGATCCAGGCCCAGATCCTCGAGCTGCTGGAGGGACTGCAATCGGACCTCGGGCTGTCCATCATCTTCGTCACCCACGATCTGAGCATCGTCGCCGAAGTCTGCCATCGCGTGCTGGTGATGTATGGCGGGGTCCTGGCGGAGTATTGTGACGTCGATGCGATCTTCAACAGCCCGCGGCATCCGTACACCCGGAGACTGCTGGCGGCGTTTCCCGACCTCAGTCGACCGGAAGGACGACTGGTTTCGATCCCGGGCTATCCGCCTCGGCTCAATGACTTGCCCCCCGGGTGCCGGTTTGGGGCGCGCTGCCCGTCGGCCTTCGAGCGTTGCTTCGTCGAACAGCCCTCGCCGCGCTTGCTGGAAGTGGGGCATTGGATCTCCTGCCACCTTGACCAGGGCGAGGTCGCATGACGCCGGCTGATCCCGGGCAATCAGCCTCGAGGCTCCAGCCCGACCTCATCCTGGAGGTCGAGAACCTGACCAAGGTCTTCCCGGTATCACGCGGGATCTTGGGTGCCCTCCGGCGCCAGCCCCAGCAGTGGGTGCATGCCGTTGACGGTATATCGTTCCAGCTGGGACGCGGCGAGATCCTGGCGATGGTGGGGGAGAGCGGCTGCGGCAAGACGACGACAGCCCTCACCCTGATGGGCTTGGAGAAGTCCGATGGCGGCACGATTCGCTTCAACGGACAGGATGTCACCCATCTCGGGGAGCGGCGGAGACGCGCGATAACCCCCTCGATGGCCGTGGTCGACGGCCAGGAGCACCGACGGGAGCCTTCGGTGTCGCCGGACTTGACCGTCAAGCGAATGCGGCGCCAGATGCAGATGGTGTTCCAGGATCCCTACGAATCGCTCAATCCTCGGACGACCGTCCTCGAGACCGTGGCCGAGCCGCTGCAGGTGCACGGACTGGCCGGTACGCGCGCCGAGATGATGAAGGCCGTCTGTCACTCGCTGACGGATGCCGGCCTCAATCCCCCGGAAGCGTTTCTCGACCGTCGACCCCACGAGCTGTCCGGTGGGCAGCGGCAGCGCGTGGTGATCGCCAGCGCTCTCGTGCTCAAGCCCAGTCTGCTCATCGCCGATGAGCCGGTGAGCATGCTGGATGTATCGATCCGGGCCGAGATCCTCAACCTGCTCGACTTGCTACGCAAAGAACGCGGCATCTCGATCTTGTGCATCACGCATGACCTAGGGACGGCGGCCTACTTCACCGACCGGATTGCCGTGATGTACTTAGGGCGGATCGTCGAGCTCGGTCCGACGCGGCAAGTGCTGGCCGCGCCGATGCATCCCTATACCCAGGCGTTGCTGTCGGTGATCCCGGTGCCCAATCCCAGGCTGCGCCGTCAGCGCACGATCCTGCATGGCGAGACCCCCAATCCGGTCTCCCTGCCCTCCGGCTGCCGCTTCCATCCCCGCTGCCCTGAGGCATCGGCCGAATGTCGGGAGGCGGAACCAACTTTGGCGCTCGTCGACGCGAGCTGCTCCGTGGCTTGCTGGCACGCCCTCGAGGCCACCTCGCTCCACCAAGTCCCCTGACGCAGTTGTGCCTGAGCCGGCAAACCCCTGTCCTGGGGAAGGTCCGGCACTTGAACCGATGGCGAGGGGACGACCCAGCGCACGCACCTGGGGATCAAGCGTCGGGCAATCGCTGGCCATCCTTGATCTGAACGCATCGTGCGCCTGAGCCCGGTGCGAGGTGGCCTTGCCGGACGCCGGAGTCCATAGGACAATGCCGCTGAATCCAATGGCGCACCGGGAGGGTCGTCTGGCGGGCTGGAGGTCGCTCTACGAGCACTGGGGGGAGGCGCTGGCGTTCGGGATCTCCGCCGTCGCCGCGCTCGTGCTGAACTGGCAAGCTCCGGACCTCGCCTGGGGACTTTGGATCTCAAGCCTGCTGACGGGATGGATGGTTGTCGCTGCCGCTGCCTTGCGCATGGTGCTGCACGCCTCGGGTGCGGTTGCCTTGCCTGAGGGAGAGAACCCCTTCGGAACGGGTAGGTTCCAGGGACTGCTGCAGGGAGCACACGGTGGCGCGCCCTCAGGCTGGACCGCCCTGCTGTTGGGGCTGGGGGCCATTGCCTTGGGGTTGTTCACGCTCTTTCATTTCACGTTCTTTCACGGGGTCCAGGGAGCGGTGATGTCGGTCTTCTTGCCGATCGAGCCAGAAGAGCTATTCGGCCCAGACGGTTTCATCAACGCCGAGGCCGGGGACATCTTGCGATACCTTACCCAGGCCTACTTCCCGGTCATCCTGGCGACGCTGATCGCCCGATGGAAGATCATCCTGCGCGGCAATCCCGTCGACAATATGAGCTCGGTCTATGGGACCGTTGCCCGGCTGCATATCTTCATCATTCTGAGCGCTTTTCTATCGGTCCTTATAGTGTTTGGAGCCGGGGTGTACCAACAGGTACTGGTGCTCACCTTCCTCTTCCTGGTCTACTTCCCTTCCGGAAGGAGGGGTCGCCTGTCTTCCCCTTCCCAGTCACTTGACTGAAGCGATCAGCCCCAGGTCAAAGCGGTGAGGGGGTGTGTGGCGCCCTGAGGGGTTGACGGACCACCGCCCGGTTCCACCGAGCAGACAACCAGGCCGGGACATCGGTCTGCCCCACCCCGTGCCTTACGGCATGCGCCGAAGCGCCGGCCAGCGCAGCCAGAGGAACGCAGCAAACACCAACACGAGGGCGGCGGAGAGGGCTACTGCAATGGGTTCGCCCAGATAGGTGGCCGCGATGCCGATCAGGAGCGAGCCCACGGGAATGACTCCGAAGAAGACCAGCGTGTAGACCCCCATCACCCGACCACGCAATGCATCGGGCACCTCGGCCTGCACCAGGGCGTTGACAGTGTTGACGATCATCATGAATCCCCAGCCCACGCCTGCCAGGGTCACGAGGGAGATCGGCAGGGACCTGGCGGCGGAGAAGGCCAATAACAGCGCCCCCATGGCGAAGCCGCCGATTGTCAGGAGCTTCCCCTTCAGTCGATAGCGCCCGAGCGAGGCAATCATCAGGCCGGCGACGACGGCTCCGACTCCGCGGGCTGAGAGCAGCAAGCCGTTGGTGGCGGCGGTCCCGCCTAGGACTTCAACCGACCAGGCGGGCATCAGGGTCACAGTCCCGATCCCGATCAGGCTGAAACCACCCACGATAGCGATCAGTCGGCGGACGCTCACCGTGCGGGCGACGTAGCCGAGCCCCTGGCGCATGCCGCTCATCGCCGACTCCTGATTGGGCGAAGGTGGTTTTCGAGGCAGCTTCATGAGGAGAAGTGCCGCAATCACGGCCAGGAAGGTCGCGCCGTTGATCATGAAACACCACGCTGCTCCGGCAAGGGCATACACGATGCCGCTTACCGCGGGGCCAACGACGGTTGCGGCGTTGAACATCGTGGCGTTCAAGGCAATGGCGTTCGTCAGATCCTCGCGCCCGACCATCTCGATGGTGAACGATTGTCGGGCAGGGGCGTCAAAGGCGTTGGCCGTCCCAAGCAGGAACGCCATGACAATGATGTGCCACGGCTGAACTGCGCCGGAGAATGTCAGAGCCCCGAGGGTGAAGGCCAGCACCATCATCGCCGTCTGCGTGAGGATCATCAGGTTCCGGCGCGACACCCGGTCGGCGATCACGCCGGCGTAGAGCGTGAACAGCCAGACGGGCACACCCGCTGCGAAACCGACATAACCGAGGTAGGCGGGGGAGCGGGTAAGCTCGTAGACCAAGAACCCCTGAGCCGTCGTTTGCATCCAGGTTCCGAAGAGCGAGACCAACTGACCCCCGAACCACAAGCGGTAGTTCGGGTGCCGCAAGGAGATGAACGTCAGCGAGAAGCTGCGGCGGATGCGCTGCGGGGTCGAACTCGAATCCTGGGGCAGGGCTTGGCGTTCCGCGGCCTCCGCCACCACGCTTGGGACTGGATCAGGGAGTTGGTCCGAGCTCATGCGAATCCCCAGTGGAACCTTCCTGGGCGGCGACGACCACCCCTCGCCGGTGGCGCCGTCCGCGGTGGGCGATGCGATCCGGGCCCGATTCGGGATGGCGTCCAGCCGGTCGCCGGCTGACCGCGAGGCGCCGTTCCGAAGAACGGCCAGGGGTGCGGGCGACGCCCACACCCCTGGGAATTCTACGACACCCATCAGTTCCAGCAAGTCCCAGGCAAATCCACTAGCCGTAGCTGGCCGCCGAGAGCGTGTTCAGCTGCGTGACATGGTTCTCAACAAAGCAGTCCCCGATGCGCGTCTTCGGAAGGGAGGCCTTCTTCCCGGCGTGGGCCAGCTTGTCCATCAGGCTGTCTTCGTCGCGCCGGCCGAACGGGATCATCTCGGCGCTGATGATGGCTACGTCGAGCACCCCCTCACCTCGTCTTCACGCCGGAGATCTTCTCATTGGTCGTTGATTCGTCGGCCACCAGGATCTCACGCTCAGCGATCTCCAACGGGTCTTTCGGCACTGGTCGGGTGCCGGCGACCAATCGAGCCTTCGAGCCAAAGTATAGATCGCGCGTCAGCATGCAGGACCATGACCCACTCAGTTCATGCTGGACGTGAACAGTCTTGATCAGACCGTATTTGATCATCCAGCACCAGAAGCCGATCGGGCTTTCGGCGACGATCAAGACCTCTCTCTTCCCCAGCTATTCGATTTGGTGCTCCCTCATCGAAGCGAAGAGGTGCGAGCCGGCGCGCAGGGCGCGGTCGATAGCCAGGGTGTGCAGGCTGATGCCGGTGTCCTGGTTCATCATCCGCCCGGTGACGATTCCGACCAGGTAGCCGTTGATCTGTCCGACCAGGCAGTACTCATTGCGAACCCGGTAACGCTACATGCCAAGCAGTTCGGCGTAGAGCCGAGCACCGACGAGATCGTAGTAGTCGCGCTCGATGCGCAGCGTCGGCCGGATGGCCTCTAGCAGGCTGGGGACCTCTTCCCGCCGCTCTTGGCGCATGACCATCTTCTTGCCG
>JALHUE010000387.1 GCA_022866145.1 Anaerolineales bacterium
ACACGTCGTTGACGGCCGGGCCGTTCTCGGTTCGGGTTGAAGGCCTGACGCAAGGACCGCACATTCTGGCTGTGCGGGCGACAGACCTGGCGGGGAACCAGGTAACCAGCCCGCCTCTGGAACTCGATATCGCCCCTGGTTAACCGATAGACCCAACGCAGCGAGCCCGAGGACCCCGCCTCGGGCTCGCTGATTTCACCCCCGTGCGGGTCAGTCTAGCCGGGTACGTCAACGTAGGCGAAGTTGACGTTTGTCTTCTCCTCGTTCGGGTCGAGCGACACCGTGCGGTACGGATCCGCGTTGACTGGGAAGGAGGGATCCACGGGGGCCCAGCCATACGGCGCGGTTGGCTCCAGAGATGACGTGTCGACGGTCACGCAGTACGTTCCCTCCGGAAGGCCGTTGAATTTGTAGTAGCCGTCCGAGTTGATGCCTGTTGACTTGTATCCGGTCGACGAACACGAACCCTGACCGAGCTTCACCTTGCCGTCCTTGAAGCCGCCAGATAGGTTTGTGACTCGTCCGGCGATCGAGCCAACGGGCACAGGCGTGGGGGTAGGAGGCACGGGGCAGACACCGGGGTCATCGGCCTCGGGCGTGAAACCGGCGCCCCAGCGGCAGGTGCTGTCGACTGCGGAGACGGCCTTGAGCGGGTAGTTGCTGCTGTCGTTGGCGGGGGAGCCGGCCTCGGCCAGGGTGAACCGGTCGTGGTAGTCGGCCCAGGCTGGATTCCGGACGCCTTCGTCCGTCCAGCCGCCCCACAAGAACTCCCCGTACTGGCCGATCAAGGAGTTCTTGACGGCGATCTCGATTTCGGAGGCGCCGCTGGGAGCGCGCCGGATCCAGGCCGCGTCCGGGTCGGTTCCGTAGCCTTCATCGAAGACCAGCTCATCGTACCCGGTGCCACTGGTGACCGGCGCATCGGTAACCATCGGGCGGCTGGCGCCCACATCGTTGTTCGTGTCGCGATAGGCGCGCACGCCGTCGGATGTCCAGGTCGAATCAGGCGGAGCCTCCCCGGCGATCAGCCAATCCCCGCGCCCGTCCTTGTCCATGTCGATTTCGATGGCGTAGGTGGCGGGGCTGTCCTCGGGAGGGAGCCCTTCAATGAACAAGGTGAAGTAGATCCACGGGGCGCCGACGGCATACTCGACGCGGGTCAAATCGAGGTGTGCCTGGTAGTCCATGGCGTCGGCCGAGAACGGCCTTTCCAGCCAGTTGCGGGTGTAGTCATCGCCAATCGCCCGGCGCTCGTTGGCCAGCGCCTTGGACGAGCGGTCGTAGACGAAGTTGGTGGCGCCGCCTGGGTTGCCGGGCTGGGCGGCATGCACCACCGGTGGGCGTGTGGTGGGAGAGGGCTCGGGGGTCTCGGTGGCCGTCGCCTCGGGGGCAGCGGTGTCTGCCGGCGCTCCTGGGGTGGCCGCTTCCGGCGCAGGCGGCTGGCCGGCCTGCGTCCCGACGGCGGCCTGGGTCTGGGTCAGGGCGACGGCGACATCAATCGAGGGCGCGTTCCCCGTGACGTTGCAGCTGAGGGCCACGAGCGCGAGTGCCGACAACCCTAGGACGAAAGTGCGGACA
>JALHUE010000388.1 GCA_022866145.1 Anaerolineales bacterium
AAGCTATGCCGGTCTCGTCCCCACCGTACACGCCAGCGGCGGCAAGACCCGCTTCGGCCATATGCGAAACCCCTCCAACCAGTACCTCAAGTGGGCCTTCATCGAGGCGGCCAATGTCGTCGTCCGCCATCGGCACCACCCCGCCTGGAAGACCAAGTACGTCTGCCAGGTCTACGACCAGGTCTGTCAGCGGAAAGGGCATGCCATCGCTGTCGGCGCCGTCGCTAGCCACCTGGCGGAGGCTGCCTTCTGGATATTGAAGAGACAACAACCCTACCGGCCGCCTGCCAACCGGCAGGTCTCTCCCAAGCAGGCGCGAGGGCGTGCCCAACTTGTATCCATTGAGATACGTGAGTTGATTGCCTGGCTCCTGCTGGACTTGCTCGTGCCGCGCTGACGGCGAACACCGTCCCGGTGTCCTTCGGGATAGATGTTTCCAGGCGAACCGGTCTAGAGGAGCAGGGGATCGCTCAGATCTTAGGACCTCGCACGCCTTGACAGCAGCGCTTTCATAGACGTTGGGCGTGCGGGATGCGCCCTCCAGACTCTCAGGCACCTTCAGGAACATCGGTCTGACTTCGTGGAACCCCCAGGACTTCGGCGCCACGAAGGCGCCCCGGGATCATGTCGAGCCTGTGATCCGAGTCTGAGATCGGACCTCGCACAAGGGGCATTGAGTCGGAGGACGCGAACGTGATCATTGGAGATCAGGCGCGGTTCGGGGCTAGCAGATCGTCAGGAGAGTAGCGGCACGACTCTATGCTCCCCATTGGATCGGCTGATCCGACGTCAGAGTCGGAGTAGGTGGGACCCGGGATGGGACTGCTCCGTCTGCAAGGGGAATCCGTGTTACACTGAATGTGTAGTTGAGAGAATGGATCGCCCGTTGCACTTGGACCGCCGACCTCTCTATCCGCTGGCGGTCAATCAGTATTCGGCCGTGCCGGAGGAGGCAGTAAGAAATGGAAATCAGAATCTATGTGGGCAACCTGGCGAAGTCGACCACCCAGGACGAAATCACCGCCCTGTTCGCCCAGGAAGGCGAAGTCACCTCGGTTGATCTGATCAAGGACCGGGACAGTGGTCTGTCCAAGGGCTTTGCCTTTGTCACTATGACCTCGCAGGAAAGCGCAGACAAGGCTATCAGCAAGTACAACGGCTACTCCATGGCGGGGAATGAACTCAAAGTCAACATCGCCAAGCCCCGCGTGGAACGCGCCTAGACAAACCGGCAACGGAATACAAGAGAACCTCGCCGTAAGGCGAGGTTCTCTTTGTCCTCACCTCGTCCATGACGGGCAAGACCACTCATACCCACTTCGTCTTTCGGGCCACCGGCGCCGCCCAACCAGTGATTCCATCACTCCCGCGAGGGGGGTACCTCTCGGCTCCCAAGTGCGCCCAACTTGCCTCTCCCGGGACAACTGGATGGCCGAGTTCCGTGGCTGCGAATTCAGTCGGCCCGATGGAAGAAGCCTGGTCTGGTGCCCACTCGAGGGCAATCGCGACTTGGCGCCTTGCGTCTCCTATTCCGGTCACGGACCGTCACGAGGAGAAGGACTACCCCAGGCCGCCGCGGGCAGGACAGCCCGCGGCACGCCAACCGCGACGCGGGGATCGCTCTTGATCCAGGCTGACGACGGGTGACCCCGGCCCCAGCAATTCAAACGGAGGCGTTGAGGCGAAGTTGGCGTACAGGTTGTTCGAGGACTGCGAGGTCATACTGGCCCTCCCGGCGACGCAAGACCGCTCGCACCAGTCCGGCCAGGCTCGAGCGGGTCCCCTGCGGCACCCGCCTGGACCATCACCAGAGCGGCACACGTCGGTAACACCGCCTTAGGCTGCCACCAGTTCTGGTTCCCCCTGATGCCGTGCTATGCCTGCCCCATGCTCGTTTCGGGGATGGGCGCCGAGGCGGATTCCCCCTCAGCCACTCACCGTCCGATCGCCAACATGGCGGTCAGGCAGACCACCCCGGCAAGGCCGTACTCCACTCGCCAGTGTGCGACTGCCAAGTGGACGAATTAGTCATATCTCCGGCTATGCGCAGCCTTCCCCCCGGAGTTCAGTTTTGCACGAAGGTTCCGTTGCGCAGATCGGCCAGCGCCTGCTGGATCTCTTCCTGCGTGTTCATCACAAAGGGTCCGTAGGGGGCGACGGGTTCCCCGAAAGGAGCTCCGGCCATCAGCATAAACCGCACAGCGGACGAGGCGCCGGTACGGACGCGCAGCAAGTCGCCATCCCCCAACACCACCAGGTTTACGGCCGCCACCGGGTCGCCTTCGCCGGCTGCGTCGAGGCCGAACACGCCCTCGCCCTCGAAGACGTAGGCGATCGCCTGATGCCCAGCGGGAATCGTCACATCGAACTCGCCCTTGGGTTCGACGGCAACGTCCATGTACAGCGGCCCGGCGGCGATCTCGGTGACCGGACCCCTGCCGCCGGCGTACTCGCCCGCAACCAGGCGTACCCTTGTCCCTTCGGCCTCAACCACAGGAATGCTCTCGGCGCTCACTTCCTGGTAGCGCGGCTGGCTCATCTTGCGGGCTGCGGGTAGGTTGACCCACAGTTGAAATCCGGTGATCAGCCCGCTCGGTCCGCGGCGCGGCATCTCCTCGTGCATGATGCCCCGCCCGCTGGTCATCCACTGCACATCCCCGGGCCCGATGATGCCCGTATTCCCCAGGCTATCGCGGTGGCGGACATTGCCTTCCAGCATGTACGTCACGGTCTCGATCCCGCGGTGCGGATGCGTCGGAAAGCCGAGGATCGGCCCTTCGAGCGGGTCGTTGAAGGCGAAGTGGTCGAAGAGCAGAAAGGGGTCGTACAGGTTCTCGGGTCTTGGGCCGAAGGACCGGCGCAGCAGCACGCCGGCGCCCTCGATCACGTACTGCGGCTCGATGATCTGTTCCACACTGCGAAGAACTTGAGGCATGCTCGGTCTCCACAACTTGGACTGTTAGTATCCAGATTATACCCGTCGCCCGCCCAGCACCTGTGCGAAAGCCCGGCCACCCCTCCCGGCCATCCCGGGCAGGCTGGCAGACCGCGCACACAAGCGTTGTGAGTTCAAGGGGTCCGAGGCACACCGCCTGCCCGCGCCTGACACGTGTCTCCGGGCCCGGAACGTCAGGGCTGGCTCGGGGGCAATCTCCCGCCGGCGCCTGCTCGCCGGTTCTCGGCCCAGTCGCCGGCTGGGCTGCCCTAGCCGGCGGGAAGCTCCGCCAGCAAAGCCTGCACCTGGCGCCGGTTGTCCGCCGACTGCAGCCAGCGGGAGGAATGCAGGTTGTGTTTCAGGTAGACGAGATACTCGGCGGGATTGACTTGCTTGCAGAAATAATCGCGCAGCGTCCAGTACAGGATGTACACATTGCCGGCTTGGATCAGATCCGGCAGCAGCTGCAGCTCATCTGCCCCAAGCGCGGTCAGCTCCCGGGATGCGCTCAGGCGTGCCTGATAGGCTGAGACAAAGGTTCCCAGGTCGCGCAATCGTAGCGCCCCATCGCTCGCCTGCTCCCATGAAGCGCAGAAGTACCACGCCGCCAGGCCGACGTCGAAGGCCCGCAAGTCGACCTTCGCCCAATCGAAGTCCACCAGCCCGCTGATCTCCTCGCCCTCGAACTTCAAGTTCCCGGGGTGGTAGTCGGAGTGAATGATGAGCTCGGGAAAACTACCGATCCCTGGATCGCGCAGCGCGCTCAAAGTCTCGACGATGCTTGCCTGGACCTCACTGAAGTGATCCGCAACGCAATCATCGAACTCCGTCCCTTTCGATAGACCGGGCGCTCCCGCCCACTTGTCCGAAATCACCGGAAGCAGTTCGATGATACTGGGTTCGGCGCGCCGTCCCGCCGGCTGCAGGCTGCGTACCGCGGCGTGGAAGCGTGCCAGCAGGTCGCCGGCGTTGTGGAGCTCGCCCGGGGTGCACTGCGGCCCTACCCAGGTGTAGCGGTCCTCTCCGGGCAGGAAATCGAAGATCGCGAAGTAGGCCAGCGGCTGCGAGGCGTCGCCGCCCGGAAGCTCGAGGAAGGTGCTGCCGTGGCGCGTCCGTTGGACCTGCGCGATCGGACAGGTACCCTGGCGGGAGACATGCTCGATCAGCGTGTGCTCGAAAAGGATCTCCTCTACGCCGATGCCGTGCCGGTACCTGCGCAGGAAATACTTGCTGCGCCGGCCATCCTTCACCAACTCGATGGCGAAGGAGGTATTCACCGTCCCGCGTTGGTCGCGGGACTGCGCTTCCAGTTCCCCCAGATCGTAATGCGCCAGGACGGCGTTCAGATCGACGGTCGGTTCGCTTACCATGCAGTCCTCCCCTCTCGATGCCGCAGCCTGACAGGGCACGCAGCGCTCACAGCCTGCGTCGCTGACCGGCACGGGCTCCAAAGCATGCTTACCCCACTCCAATTCTACGGGGGAAGGCTCGTCGATGCATCCGGCCCCCCGTACACCTAGACATTGCCTGGCTACGCGAATCCCGCCCGCCGAGAGCAGGCCTCGGGTATACTGGGCGGCGAAGTTCCGGGAAAGGGGTTGCATTGGAAGATCAGGCGTACCAGCGGCTTGCGCGTCACCTGGATGCCCTCCCCAATGGGTTTCCTCCCACCGCCAGCGGCATCGAGCGGCGCCTCCTGGCAAAGCTGTATACCCCGGAGCAGGCCGATCTCGCCGCGCGCTTGCGCCTGAGGCTTGAGTCGCCGGAGCAGATCGCGGCCCGCACGGGCCTAGAATTCGCCGATGTCAAACCGCTCCTGAAGACGATGGCCCGGCATGGGCTGATCGCTGTTGGACGGGCTGACAAGGGCCTGGGCTACGGCGCCCTGCCGTTCGTCGTCGGGATCTACGAGATGCAGGTCGGCACGATCGACGGCGAGATGGCGCAGCTGTTCGAGGACTACTACCAGCAGGCATTCCATCAGGCCCTGACGGAGCAGCCGCCGATCCACCGCGTGATCCCGGTCGGCGAAAGTCTGCGCACGGACATTGAGATCCATCCGTTCGAGAACGCCTCTGATTTGCTGGCGGGCGCCGCCGCCTGGGGCGTGCTGGACTGCATCTGCCGTAAGCAGAAGGCGCTGATTGGCGACGGCTGCGACCATCCGCTCGACGTATGCCTGGCCATGAGCCACAGCCCCGGCGCCTTCGATCACAACCCGACGATCCGCAGCCTCACCCGCCAAGAAGCGCTCGCCACGCTGCACCGAGCCGCAGAGGCGGGCCTGGTGCACTCGGTCAGCAACGCCCGCGAGGGCGTGGGGTACGTCTGCAATTGCTGCACGTGCTCGTGCGGCGTGCTGCGCGGGCTGGCCGAACTAGGCCTGGCCAACGTCGTCGCTCGCTCGGCCTTCGTCTGCCAGGTCGACGCCGACCTATGCACCGGCTGCGAGCTTTGTTTGGAGCGCTGTCAGTTCGGAGCAATGGCCTTCGACGGCATCGTGCAGGTGGACAGCGCCCGCTGCGTCGGCTGCGGCGTGTGTGGGCTGGCCTGCCCCGACCACGCCCTGACCCTCTGGCGCCGGCCCGAGGACGAGGTCAAGCCCCCGCCGGCGACCGAAGCCGAATGGCGGCTGGCGCGCGCTCAATCGCGAGGCATCGACTTGCACCAGGTCGTCTGAGGCGGGGGAGCCCCTCCAAACGGGCCTGCCAAGGAGCCGTGCCAAGTGGTGGCGAGAAGACCTCCGAGTTGCATATCGCCCTTGTTGGGTGGATTGCAGGCGTTCATCGGCGTCGGCGCGATGGCGGGGGGCCTGATGCTCTGCTTGAACCGTCAGGAAGCGGGCTGGGACTTCCGATTGATCGGCTCCAAGCGTCCCCCTTTCCCGACTATCGGATCCCCGGGGTGTTCCTCTTCGCCGTGAACGGCCTGGGCAGCCTTGTGGGCGCCGGTCTCTCATTCGCCCGCCACCGCTACGCAGGAGAGGCCGCAGCCACATTAGGCTCGATCTTGATGGCCTGGATCGCGATCCAGGTCGCCATCATCGGCTCTCTGCACTGGCTGCACGTCCTCTACTTCGCCCTCGGATTCGTCGAACTGGCGTTGGGCCTAGTCATTCGCCGCTCCCGGGACTCCCTAGGCCGACGACCCACATAGTTCGAATCAGCAGGCCACCTGGGGCGCGACTGGCCCTCTTGGGTCGGCGACGCACAGTACCCGCTGAGGCCAGCTTGCCGCGAGCAAGCCTGCCGGTCGGCCGCGGTTTGCCTCGAAGTCCCCTCAACCCGCTGCGCCCCACGCGAGAGCCAGTGCGCCGCAGCTCATCGGCCCACCGCCATCAACCGGATAGCCTGCAGGCTCCGTCAGGTGTGCTAGAGTAGGCTTGAGGTGGCCAGCGCCTCATCCGGCCGGGTGCCATCGAGGCGTGGCCCGCTCGCGGTTGCCGGCGGCCGATCCCCCGGCTGGACATGACCGCCCTCATTCGGCCTGACGCTCCGACCCCGAACGAGGCGACCGATGGATCAGACCAGGTTGTTGCTTGTCAGTCCGACCTCTCCCTCCAGGCGGGCCGAATCCAGCTACCGGCCTCGCGCGCCACGCGTCTTTCGCTTCTCCATGCTCTCCAGCCTGTCGGTGGCGGCTGCCATGCCACCCGAGGTTGCGGTTCGGATCATCGACGAGGACGTTGAGCCGATCGAGTTCGATGCTCAGGCGGATCTCGTCGGAATCTCCTGCATGACCTACAACGCTCCGCGCGCCTACGAAATCGCCGACCGCTTTCGAGCGCTGCGCAAGCCGGTGGTCCTGGGTGGGTATCACCCCACACTCCTCCCCCAAGAGGCGATCGAGCATGCGGACAGCGTATGCATCGGAGATGCAGAGCCTGTGGCCCGGCAGATCATCCAGGACTTGGCGGGTGGCGGACTCAAGCCCTACTACACGGCTCAGCCTTGCTCCCTGGCAGGGCTGCCACGCCCGCGTCGCGACCTGATCCGGCGGCGAGATTACGTTCCCCTCGACGCCGTGCAAGCGACCCGCGGCTGCGACCGCAGCTGCGCATTCTGCTCCGTTGCCGCGTTTCACCGCTCCCACTTCCGCGCCCGCCCGGTGGCTGAGGTGATCGATGAGATGGCCGGTCTCGGGCGGAATATCCTCTTGCTGGATGACAGCTTGACCTGCTCTAGGGAATACGCGGCGGAGCTCTTTGCAGCGATGATCCCCCTGAAGAAGCGTTGGTTCAGCCAGAGCAGTGTCTCCTTGGCCTTCGATCCCGAGCTGCTGGGGCTGGCTGCGCGCAGCGGCTGCAAAGGCCTCTTCATTGGGTTCGAGTCGCTGTCGGAGCGCTCCCTCCGCTCGTGGAACAAGCGCGTGAACCTGCAGCGTGACTACCTGCAGGCGGTGCGCAACCTGCATGCCCAGGGGATTGCCGTCTTTGCCGGCTTTGTCTTCGGTGGCGACGACGAGCGACCCGACATCTTCCCTCGGACCCTCGCCTTTCTGCTCGAGGCCAACGTCGAGAGCTTGCAGGCGACCCGCCTGACACCCTTTCCCGGCACCCCATTGTTCCGGGAATTCGAGCGCCGCGGGCGGATCCTCGACCACGACTGGAGCCACTACGATTTCGGAACGGTGGTGTACGAGCCACAGCACATGAGCCGCCGCACCCTCAACGAGGGTGTTGCCTGGGTTCAGCGCCAGTTCTTCTCTCGGCATGCCATCCTGCGCCGTGTCGCGCACGACCTGCGCCTGCTCGGGCCCGAGGCGACCCTCAGGGCTGTGCTCCCCCTGAACATCGGCTACCGCGCCAAGATGCATGCGGAAGGCAACTTCGCCAGGGCGGCACTTCACGACGCGTATCTCGCGGACGAGTTCGCTCGGAGCGCAATCGAGCCGGCGGGCGATTCGCGCGGATTGGGTCGCCGCTCACCATAGGCACGGCGCGACAAGCCACCGCCTCGCGGCAGGCGCCCGCGAGGCGGTGTACATGCAGTGCCCGCTCGAGGAGTGGGCAGTGGATTCGTCGAGGGTCCCCTAGCGCGTCATCGCCTTCCAGCGATCGGCGGTGGACTGCTGCCGCTTGACCTCACGCAGCAGCGCCTTGGCTGAGGGCCGCGCCCAGTCCGGTGTCGGCACGTCGTAGTCAAAGCCCGGCAGACGCAGACGCTCGATCTTCTCGCCGAGCAGGTACTCGATGCGGGCAATCAGCGGCTCGTCGTCAGGCGTCACAAGCGTCCAGGCCACGCCCTCCGCTTCGACCCTCGCCGTCCTGCCGATGCGGTGGACGTAGTCCTCCGGCTCCTCCGGGACGTCGTAGTTGATGACGTGGGAGATGCCATCGATGTCCAGCCCGCGGGCGGCGACATTGGTTGCCACCAAGACCCGCGCCCGGCCGGCGCGGAAGGCCTCCAGTGCCCGCAGGCGGTCGCGCTGGTTGTAGTCGCCGTGCAGGGCGGTTACCGACATCCCGATCTCGCTCAGTTGGCGCAGCAGAATGTCCGCATCCTGGCGGGTGCGAGTGAAGACCAGCGCGCTGGTTACGCTCTGGCGTGAGAGCATCTCGCACAGCAGCGGCCGTTTAAGATGTTTCGGCACCGGGTAGAGCTCCTGGCGCAAGGCCGCCGGCGGGCGCGCGGTGGCGACTTCGATGCGCACCGGGCTACGCATGTAGCGGTGGCCGAGGCCGACGACCGTCGCCGGCATCGTCGCCGAGAACAGCATCGTCTGTCGCTCGGCCGGTAGACGGCGGATGATGTCATCGATGTCCGGCAGGAAGCCCATGTCCAGCATGCGATCGGCCTCATCCAGGACGAGGAACCCCACATCGCGCAGCTGCAGGTTGCGGCGCTGGATGTGGTCCAGCAGGCGGCCCGGCGTGGCGACGATGATGTCGGCGCCGCGCCTCAGCTGATCGGTCTGCTGCTTGATGGGCGCTCCGCCATAGACAACGACGACCCGCAGGCGAGTGTTGCGGGCGAGCTCCGTGGCGTCGCCGGCGATCTGTAGCGCCAACTCGCGAGTCGGGGCCAGGATCAGCATGCGCGGATTCTGAACGGCCGGCGCTTGCAGCAGCTGCTGCATCGCCGGCAGCAAGAACGCCAGCGTCTTGCCGGTTCCGGTCTGGGCCGTGCCCAGGATATCCTTGCCCTCCAGCGCCGGGGGAATGGCCTGGGATTGAATGGGCGTCGGCTCCTCGAAACCGAGGTCGGCGAGACCTCGCTCGAGCGAGTCATGCAGTGCGAAATCTGAGAAACTCATACGGTCAATCGTTTACCTTCGTCTCTAGGGACGGCTACAACAGAAACACCGCTCCAAACCGGGAGCGGTGCGCGTGCCGATCCAAGTATCGTAGGGCGAAGTCTACCCCAGATGCGCCAGGCTGTCAAACCAGGCCTTGCCCATCCTGACACCGTCTTTCCGCGCATGTCGCCAGCTCCCGCGCTCACGAACGAACCGGGGGCACGCGGGCGGCCAGGCACAGGCCGACGCCGGGTAGATCCGATGGATGCGTGCGCCGCGCAACGAGGGTAGAATTCTTCAAGGAGGTCGGCCATCATGAACCGGAAGAACACCGGCACAGCTTCCCGGGCTGCCCGTCCCCTCTCCCGCCGGCAGTTCCTGCATGTCCTCGGGCCGGCAGCCGCAGCCGCCGGCGGTTCTGTGGCCTGCGGACGCCTTGGTCTCTGGCTGCCCCCGGCCACCTCGACCGTCCCCCTTCCGACCGAGGAGCCTACGATGCCTGCCGCCTCGACCGTTCCAAGTGCAACTCCCGCCCCCACAACCCAGCCGGCGTCCCTCACCGGGGTGGTTGCGCTGGTCGCCACGGACGACCGGGCGGCGGGCGTGCGCCGCGCTCTGGACATACTCGGGGTCAATCCGGTCCAGGGCAGGCGCGTGTTCTTCAAGCCCAACTTCAACTCAGCCGATCCTGCGCCGGGATCCACCCATCCTGAGGTCCTGCGCGCCATGGCGACCTGGATGCAGGCTGCCGGCGCTGACTCGATCACCCTCGGCGACCGGAGTGGGATGGGCGACACCCGGCGCGTCATGAAGGAGATCGGCGTCTTCGACCTGGCTTCCGAGCTTGGCCTCGAGACCGTCGTCTTCGATGACCTAGGCGCCGAGGGCTGGATCTCGCAGCCCTCCGCTGCCACCCACTGGTCCCGGGGGTTCGCCCTTGCTCGGCCTGCCGTCGAGGCCGAGGCGCTGGTGATGGCCTGCTGCCTGAAGACCCACCGTTACGGCGGGCAGTTCACCCTGTCGCTCAAGAATGCAGTCGGCCTTGCGGCCAAAACGGTGCCAGGCGAGGGGTATGACTACATGCAGGAGCTGCACTCGTCCCCCGATCAAAGGCCGATGATCGCCGAGATCAACGCCGCCTTCGCTCCGGCGCTCGTGGTCATCGACGGGGTTGAGGCCTTCGTCACCGGCGGGCCGGACTCCGGCCGGCGGGTCCAGACCCGGGTGATCCTGGCCGGCAGCGACCGGGTGGCGCTGGACGCGGCAGGCGTCGCCCTCCTGAGGATGCACGGCACCACCCCGGAGGTCAGCGCCGGCCCGGTGTTCGGTCAGGCCCAGATCGCCCGGGCCGTTGAGCTCGGCCTCGGCGTGAACAGCCCCGACGGTATTCAGTTCGTTACGGACGATCCGGAGAGCGCCGCTTACGCGGCTTCGCTCGAGCCAATTCTGCAGGCGGCATAGAGGCCAATCTCTGTCCGCGCCAGCCAGGCACGCCGAGTGACCGTTGGGCTTTGGGCGAGGCAACCCGACGAACCGCCAAGCGCCCGGACAGACGACCGGTTCGCCGCGATCCAGATCGCGGCTCAACCAGGAGACAGACACCGACGATGCGCAGACCCATCCTAGCCGGCAACTGGAAGATGAATCTCGGGCGTCCGCAGGAAGCGCTGGAATTCGTGCGAGCGATCCGGCACCCGCTTAACCAGATCGAGCACGTGGAT
This sequence comes from Anaerolineales bacterium, assembly GCA_022866145.1. Lineage (NCBI taxonomy): Bacteria > Bacillati > Chloroflexota > Anaerolineae > Anaerolineales > Anaerolineales bacterium. Next base: position 10,894 of record JALHUE010000388.1, read on the forward strand.
CGAGTCATTTGCCCCCCCTTCACGGCACTTCATGCCGTCGCCGATGCGCTGGCGGGCACCGCAATCGGCCTGGGCGCACAGAACATGCACTGGCAGGTCAACGGCGCCCAGACAGGCGAGATCTCCCCGCCCATGCTGCAGGAGATCTGCCAGTACGTGATTGTCGGCCATTCGGAACGTCGGGCGACGGGCAGCAGCCTGGAGACGAACGCCTCCACCAACCACAAGCTGCGGGGTGCGCTCGAGCATGGACTAACCCCGATCGTGTGCGTGGGCGAGAACCTGGATCAGAAGCAGCGCGGAGAAACGGATTCCTTCGTGCAGTCACAAGTCCTGGAGGCATTGGACGGGTTGTCGGCAGAGCAGGTCGTGCGCTGCGTTATCGCCTACGAACCGATCTGGGCGATCGGGACCGGCATGGCGGCGACTCCGGTCGACGCCAATCGCCTGATCGCCCTGTCGATCCGCGGCCCGATCTCCGCCGCGTTCGGCGAGGCCACAGCTCAGCTGATCCGGGTGCAGTACGGCGGCAGTGTCACCCCCGACAACATTGTCGAATTCATGGCCATGCCGGAGATCGATGGCGCCCTGGTGGGCGGCGCCAGCTTGAAGCCGGACTTCGTCGACCTGGTGCGCCGGGCCGCCGGAACTCCTAAGTAAGCGATGGCGCCAGGCAGTCCCAAGCCGGCCGGGCGCCCAGAGACCCGAAGGGGACCTTCGGCGACGAGCGACAGCCTTGGTAAGCAACAGGCTCCTTCCGGCGAATTGCTCCGGCAGCAACCGGGGATACTTGCGCCTGGGTGCGGCTGAAACGGACGCCGTTAGAGCTTGAGCGCCACCTGGTCGACGATGCCGACAATCACTGCCCGGATCGCGCCGGGGTCGAGCCCAAGGATCTGGCGGGCACCGTTGCCCTCGTCGATCACCAGCACCGTGTCCCCCGGCCCGGCCTGCACCACGTCTACGGCGATGTCGTAGGCGCCGGTCTCGCCTCCCCCCAGGTCGAGCTGATCGACCAGCAGCAGCTTGCGGCCCTCGAGGTGGGAGATCTTGATCGTCGAGACCACGGTGCCGACCACTTTGCCGATGTACATCCTCAATCCTCTTCCGCCGAGGCGACCAGCCAAACGGCGGTCGGCTGCGACCGGCGCGGACCTCGCTCAAATTCGACCTCATCCACAATCCCGGTGATCGCCAGGTCAACAGGGACGAAGACCTCGGGCATGGCCTGGGCCGCCTCGCGGCTGCCAACGACGAACACCAGCTCGCCCGGCCCGGCCTGACCCGTGGCGTCGGCCGCGATCTGAGGGCTCCCTTCGGGATGAAGGTCCTCGTTCAACAGCTGGACGACCAGGAACTTCACCCCCTCCAGGCCCTCAACCTTCCGGGTGGCGACCACGGTCCCCAGCACCCGCCCGAACTTCATGCCTGTCCCCTCAGCCGCGTCCCAAACCAGGTCGAGGCGCCGACGTTCTCCCACATCCCCGGGTGAAGCTGCGGAATGACGACCTGACGGACGAGCAGGTCCGGGCGCTCGAGGACGGACGTCCCGAGACGAACGGCCGCCTCGACATCGGCCACGAAGCCGGAGAACAGGACGATCCCCTTCCCGCCCAGGCCATCGGCCAGCCGGACCTCGACCAGCGAGACCTGCGCCCCCTTGATACCGGCGTCGGCTGCGTGAATCGCAGCCGCCACGGTCGAGGTCTCGACGATGCCCAGAGCATCGGTCTCGGCCGGGGACCGCGCCCCGCCGATCCGTTCGACCACCTCCGGGTGCACCTGAGGCAAGAGAACGAAGTCGAGCACGTCGGCCCCGCCCGCTTCCCGTCCGGCAGCCAGGGACTCCTCGACGTCGGCCACTTGCCCGCCAATCAACACCAGGTACTTGCCGTTGTGTACGGTCCCGGCCCGGATCGTGTCGATCGGCGCCCGCTTGACCATGGCGTCCGCCGCCTGCATCCCGACGGCGATGCTGGCGAACTCCACCAGGGCTAGAGCAGGCTGGATCACCAGCCCGTCGGGTTCGTTCCCAGAGGCAGCCCTCGCGGGTTCTGTCATTGATCGGGGGTCCTTCGCATCCGCCAGCGTCATTGCATCACACGATCCGGAAGGCGTCCTTCAACGTGCAGCGGCGGAGGCGGCTGAAGCTGATCGGGTTGGTGATCCCCTCGCCGGTTGGGCTGGCGATGGTGAAGGAGCAGAAGCCTTCGCCTCCTTCCCCCAGCCCAGCCAGCGCCGGGCCATTCTTGACGAAGATGCTGCAGTCCATCACCCGCGCCATCCGGCTGAGGTTGTCGAGGTTCTTGGAGTACATCACCGCCGTGTGGCGGAATCCGTGCTCGACGACCTTGGCTAGGTCAATGCCTTCGTCGGCGCTGCGCACGCGCACCATGGGCATGATCGGCATCATCTGCTCGGAGACAACCAGCGGGTGATCGCCCTCGACGTCGACCAGGATCAGACGGATCTCATCCCCGACCTCCACACCGATCTGCCGGAGCAGGACGCCGGCGTTCTTGCCGATGAACTCCTTGTTCATCAACCCCGGGGTGCCGGCCGGGGGCAGCTCAGTGAAGATGACTTTCATCAGCCGCTCGAGCTGCGAAGCGTCGATCTCGAATCCTCCGTGGGCGCAGATCGACCGCTTGAGCCCGTCGGCAATGGAAGCCACGGCGAAGGTCTCTTTCTCATCGATGCACACGATATTGTTGTCGAACGCGGCCCCGCGCACGATGCCCCGCCCCGCCTGGTCGATGTCCGCCGTCTCGTCGACCACTACCGGCGGATTGCCCGGGCCGGCACAGATGGCGCGTTTGCCGCTGTGCATCGCTTCGTGCACCACCGCCTCCCCGCCCGTGACGGTCAGCAGGTTGACCAGCGGGTGGCGCATGATCTCCTGGGCGGTGGCGATCGTCGGCTCGGCGACCCCGCATACCAGGTTGGCCGGGCCACCGGCTTCCTGGATGGCTTCGTTCATGAGCTGCACAGCCAGATTGGAGCAGGCGCGGGCGCCGGGATGGGCGTTGAAGACGACGGCGTTCCCGGCGGCGACCATGCCGATGGCGTTGCACAGCACGCTGGACGTCGGGTTGGTGCTGGGGATGATCGCCCCGATCACGCCGTAGGGGGCGTACTCGACCAGAGTCAGCCCATCATCGCCGGTCCACGACCGCGGCGCCAGGATCTCCGTCCCGGGAACCTTGTTAGCATTGAGCAGGTTCTTCTGGATCTTGTCCTCATACCGCCCCATGCCGGTTTCCTGCCAGGCCTGCTGCGCCATTAGCTGGGCGTTCTCGCGGGCCGTCCTGCGCATGAGGCCGATCATTTGCTCTCGGATAGCGAGTGGCAGGCTGCGCAGCTGCTCATACGCCTGGCGCGCTGCCCGGACTGCGCTGTCGGCGTCCGGGAACAGGTTGCTGGCATGACGGAGCGCAGGGGCAGGCGCAGGCGGGCGCCGCGTGTCCACAACCGGAGAGGGCGCGTGCGGCCCGCTTTCGGCCCGCCCCAGCTCCGCCATCACATTCTGAATGATGGCCTCGATGCGGGCGTCGTCCAGCATCAGCCGACCTCTGCCTTGTTGTAGGTCACGGCGCCATCGACCTCCAGCGTGTCGACGATGGCCATGATCACCCCATCACAGGGCCGCTTATCGGTGACGGTCGTCATGCGCGCCGACGAGCCGGTGGCGTACAGCACCACCTCGCCCAGCCCAGCGCCGACGGCATCCGCTGCCACGCGGTAGCCGGTGAGCTCCTTGCCATCGATGTCCAGCTGGCGCAGCACGAGGAACTTCAAGCCCTCCAGGCTGGGTTCCTTGCGCGTGGCGACCAGCGTGCCCACGACTTTGCCCAAGAGCATACGCACCTCCCCACGCCCCCGGCCTGCCGGCCGGCGGCGCCTCGCCATGAGTCCTTTGCCCGGCCGGCCCCCGAGGGGATGGCCGGCCGGTCCGGCAGCTATCCGCCCTTGGCGGGGCCGCGACCCAACGGCAGCGTGCGGTCGACATTGGCATGCGGCCGCGGGATGACGTGGATGGCCACCACCTCACCGACCTTCTCGGCCCCGCGGGCCCCAGCCTCGACGGCGGCTTTCACCGCCGCCACGTCGCCGCGCACAATGGCCGTTACATGCCCGCCGCCGGTCTTCTCGTAGGCAACCAGCTCGACCTTCGCCGCCTTGACCATGGCGTCCGCCGCCTCGACCATGGCGGGGTAGCTCCGGGTCTCGATCATCCCCAGGGCTTCTGATGCTCCGTATGCCTCTTCCACAGCTTCCTCCTGACGACCAGCTAGATGATTTGGTTCTGCGATGATTCCCCGGCAGCCGCCCTGAACTCAGTCGCGCCTGCCGCCTGGCGCTTCACGCCCGTTCACGCCTTCAATGGCCGACACGGCCGCCCCGTAGCCGGCCATAATGTCGCGCTCTTCCCCGCCCAGGTACACCCGCCCGAAGCTCCCGAAGGCGCGCACCTCGAGGATGTTGATGTGCGCCGCCTTCTCGGCTTCGTTGGCCGCCAGGGCGGCGTAGCCGGCCGGCTCGACCTCGAGCACATACAGCGTCTGGCCTGCAAGCAGCATGTGGCCATGGCGCAAGCGGTTGATCAACTGGACCTGGTGGGGGTCGATGTGACGGATGATCTGGCTCGAGATGACCTTGGGCTTGATGCGGTCGGATTCCTCCAACTCCAGAGCCCGCAGGATGGCCGCACCGGCGGCTCGCACCTCGGCCTGGTCTTCGTGGTGGACCTCTAACAGGCCGAACAGGCGCTCGACGATCTGCATCCCCGGCCGCACGCGCGTCGACTTCAAGGCAATGTCGGTAATGCGGTTGATCTCGATACCCGGGGAGATTTCGATCCACAGCGAAGCATCGTTCGGCAGCGGCAAGAACCCTTGGGCCACCGTGCCCAGGAATCCGGCGTGCTGCAGCTGCAGGCTGTCGAGGAAAACGTAGGCTCGCAAGTCGACCGTCATCCGCGTTTCTCCTTCGTCGCTATTTCTCGGCTTCCTGGAGGATCTTCACCGAGGCGCTGGCCCCGATTCGGCTAGCGCCGGCGGCGATCATCTTCTGGGCATCGGCATAGGTGCGGATCCCGCCGGCGGCCTTGACGCCGATCGATGGGCCCACCACCCGCCGCATCAGGGCTACGTCTTCCGGTGTGGCCCCGCCCGGTCCGAACCCGGTGGAGGTCTTGACGAAATCCGCTCCGGCCACCTTGGCTAACTGACAGGCGACGACCTTCTCCTCATCGGTGAGCAGCGCTGCTTCGATGATGACCTTGAGGATGGCGTTGTCGGCGTGGCAGGCCCGGGCGATCGAGGCGATGTCCCGCTCGACAAGCTCGTAGTCCCGCGACTTCAGCGCCCCGACGTTGATCACCATGTCGAGCTCGCTTGCCCCCTCACGGATGGCCTGCTGGGCTTCGAAGACCTTGACGTCAGTCGGGGTGGCACCGAGCGGGAACCCGATCACTGTGCACACGGGAACCCCGCTCCCCTTGAGCAGCTCGGCGCACAGCTTCACATGGGTCGGGTTGACGCACACCGAGGCGAAGCCGAACTTGCGGGCTTCGAAGCACAGCTGAGCGATCTGGTCCTGGCTGGCCTCGGGTCTGAGCAGCGTGTGGTCGATCGTGTGCCCGATTCGGGCGTCGGCCGGCGCCACGCCTAGCGTACTCGCCAGTCGGTCGGCGCCGGCGCTGAGAACAGGCTGAACACGCTCCACGAAGTTGTGGGCAGACAGCGGCGTCGGGCCCGAGGTGTCCCTAGCACTGGGCTCGTCCTGCAGCAGGATCAGCACCTGGCTGGTGATCTGCTCGATGATCTGATCCAGGGTTGCGTCGTCGATGTGTCTCATCCGCTGCCGTATCCTGAAGGTCCTTGCCTACCTGGAGAACCTGCGTTCGATCTGCATGATCTTCTCGACCCGTCGCGCATGCCGCCCGCCGGCGAAGGGGGTTTCTAGCCAGGTCTTGACGATCTGCTGAGCGAGGCTGGCGCCGATCAATCCTGCACCCAGGGTGAGTACGTTGGCGTCATTGTGCTCGCGGCTGTTGACCGCTGAAGACTGGTCGTAGCACAAGGCCGCCCGCACGCCGGGTACTTTGTTGGCGGCAATGCACGAGCCGATCCCGGCGCCATCGATCAGGATGCCGCGTCCCACATTGCCCTGACCCACCAGTTCGGCCACTGCCAGCGCGAAGTCCGGGTAGTCGACGGCCTGCGTGCTGTGGGTGCCACAGTCGATGACCTCCTGCCCTTGCGAGACCAAGAAGGCCTTGAGGGCCTCCTTCAGCGGGTAGCCCCCGTGATCGGCACCCAGGGCAATCGCCTTCGTCGAATGGGCCGAGGGTGTGCCGGCTTGCCAGCCCTGGTCTTTCGGCGTTTCGGCCAGCAACCGCAGCTTGCGATCCATCGCCACCTGGCGCGCCAAGGGGGTCACCAGCGCCCCAGGCGGAACGGCGAACTCGGCGCCGAAGGGAAGATCGCGCAGATCGTGTTCAGTGACCAGGCGGCGCCGCGGGGCCGGCAGGGCACCCGTCTCGCGCCCTAGCGTTCGATAGAGCACGCTGCGCACCCTGGCACGGATGTGCTCCTTGCTTGTCACCTGCGACTCCTGCCGGAGGGAAACTGGACGGCCATGGCGGCTACTCCATCCCGATCAACTCACCGCTGGCCGAGGGCAGGCGTGTCCCCCGGCCGCCAGCGGGCTTGCCACCTTGCCGGCTGTGGCGGCTTCGAACGAGTTTGACCTCGAAGCGCGACCGATCCCCGCGATGGTAGGCGAAGTAGTATTCAATTGGGCGACCATTGGACAGGAAACTCACGCTTTGTATCAGGATCAGCGGCGCACCTTTGCGCGTGGCGAGCAGGCGCGCCTGGCGCGCATCGGCAGAGACCGCCTCGATCGTGCGCCAGCCGCGGGCCAACGCCCGGTGGCATTCTGTTCCGAGAAACTCATAG
>JALHUE010000389.1 GCA_022866145.1 Anaerolineales bacterium
CCGGCGCTGCCTACATCAAGGCCGAGGCGAGCGGCCACAATCGCGACGTTGGATGCGCCGCCGGGTCCAAGCTCGAGGCTTTCGAGCAACTGCATGTCCTCCGCCTGAACGGGGAAGCTGGTGATGCGCAGCGACAGATCCAGCAGCAAGTCACCCAGGACAACGATCACCCCTGCACCTCCTGACTGAGGCGGAAGGCGAGCGCCGCCACGAAGGCCTCCACGGTCAACGGGGTTGTCGGCCAGCCGAGGCCTGCGGCCAGCCGCGCCAATTGGGGTGCCTCCAGCTGGCTGGCAGCCAGCAAATCGGTCTGGCCGAAGACCTGGGCTGCCGGCCCGTCGGCTAGGACCGTGCCTTGCGAAAGCAGAACCACGCGTTCGAAGTTCTCGGCGACGAAGTCCATGTCGTGCGAGATCGCGATCAGTGTCTGGCCTTCCTGCCGCTTGCGCGCCAGGTAGGCCGCCAACAGCTGCTGGCTCGGTCCATCCAGCCCGGTCGTCGGCTCGTCAAGGATCACGAACGGAGCCTGCATGGCGTCGGCCGCTGCCAGGGCGACGAACTTGCGCTGGGCGGGGGTCAACTCGTACGGGTGGCGCGCCCGCAGCCCGTCGAGCTGCAAGGCCTGCAGCGATTGGCGGACCCGAGCCTCGATCTCGGTCGCGGGCAGACCGAGGTTGCGCGGGCCGAAGGCGACCTCGGACTGAACGCTGCGCTCGAAGAGCTGGTCATCGGGATTCTGGAAGACGTAGGAGACCCGGCGCGCCAGCTGGGCCGCCGTGTGCTCCCGGGTATCCCAATCGCCGACCCAAACCCGTCCCGCGTCCGGCCGCAGCAGGCCGCACAGCAGCTTGGCGAGGGTGGTCTTGCCGGCGCCGTTCTCTCCAACCAGGGCCAGCCATGTTCCGCCGGACACGACCAGCGATACGCCTCCCAGCGCCCGGGCGCCCCCGGGGTAGGTGAAGGCGGCCGCCTCGAGTTGCAGATTCACCGGAAGTACTCCGTGGCCTGGTCGAGCGTATGCGGCAGCCGCTGGCGCATCGGCATCAGGCCCTGGGCGGCCGCCGCCCGGGCAGCCCGGCTGAAGCGGGTCTCAGCCAGTCCCCAGCTGGCGGCCGCCGGGCTTGACAGCACCTCGGATGGAGGTCCCTCGCTGACCTTGCGGCCCCCCTGAAGCACCAGGCAGCGGTCGGCAATCTGTGCCACCCACTCGAGGCGCTGCTCGGCCAGCACCACCGTCGTCTCCCCGGCGCTCACCAGGCTGCGCAGCAAGGCGAAGATCTGGTGCGTCCCGGCAGGGTCGAGCTGCGAGGTTGGCTCATCGAGGATCATCAACTTGGGGCGAAGGGCCAGCATCGAGGCGATCGCCAGGCGCTGCTGCTGCCCTCCCGAGAGGGCGTACGGCGAGCGGTCCGCCAGGTCCGTAAGGCCGGTGAGCGCCAGACTGCGCTCGATGCGCTCGAGCATCTCCGGCCGGGACACCCCCAGGTTCTCGAGTCCGAAACCAATCTCCTCGCCAACCGTGTAGCGGGCGCCGGTCACCTGGTTGAAAGGGTTCTGGAACACCGAACCGACGTGCTCGCACATCACGGCCAGGCTGCTGTTGGGCACATCGATGCCGGCGACGCGAACCCGCCCGGTCAGGCTGCCGCGGAAGAAGTGCGGGATAAAGCCCGCCAGGAGCGAGCACAGCGTGCTCTTGCCGGCCCCGCTCGCGCCCAGCACGGCCCACAGCTCGCCGTCGGCGACAGCCAGGTCCAGCCCGTCCAGTGCGGGGGAGGCCTCGCCGGCGTAGGTGAAGCTGACCTGCCGGAGCTCGATCATCCGGCAACCAGGCTGACGAGTCGGATCAGAACGATCCCTGCTGCCATCGTCCACATGCCGCGGCGCAGCCAAAGTTGAGCGACGGAATCCTGCAGGCTGATCAAGCTCGTCCTCGGTCCGCGGCGGCTGAAGCCGCGGGCTTCGAGGGCGAGAGCCCGCTCCTCGACATCCATCAGGCTGGCGAGCAGCAAGGGACCGGTGAGGGGAACCAGGGCTCGGGCCCGACGCCATATCGAGCCTTCGGTCTCCAGTCCTCGGGCACGCTGCGCGTCCTGGATGCGACGGGCCTGGGCCTCAAAGCGCGGCACCAGCTGCAAGGTTGTCACGACCAGGTAAAGTGCTTGGCTGGGCAGGCCGCGCTCGACCAGTGCCCGCATCAGCATGTCGACCCGGGTGGTCATCGAAAGCAGGAGGAAGCAGCCGCCGAGGAGTGCGATCCGTCCGATCGAGGCAACTGCGAACACTAGCCCTTGGCGGTAGAGCGAGAGCGGGCCGAGCGAGGCCACCACTTCTCCCTCGCCCCAGAACAATCCTTGGATCAGCAGGATGGGGATGGCAAAGGGAAGGACGAGCTTCCACAGCGTGCGCGTCAAGGGGCCGAAGATCCTTCCCAGCGCCGCCAGGGGCAAGACGCCCAGGAACAAGACCAGATAGCTGGCCCACCAGGGGACGGCAAAGGTCAGCGCCAGCAGCAAGACGGTCAGAGCCAGCTTGGTGAGCGGGTGCAGGCGATGCAGGCTGCTGGTTCGCGGCAGATAGGCGGCGAAGCTATCCGGACCGGCCAGGGACGTTCTCCGCTC
>JALHUE010000390.1 GCA_022866145.1 Anaerolineales bacterium
CAGAAAGTCATTGAACGTCAGGCCGGCGGCGGAGGCAATGAGGATGTTCGGCGGGTCGCCGATCAACGTGCCGACACCACCGACGTTTGCCAGGATCGCCTCCCCCATCAGGAGCGGGATGGGCGATATGCCCAACACTTCCGCGATCAATATGGTTAGCGGCGCGATCAGGACGATGGTCGTCACATTCGGAAGGATCATGGACAGGACCCCGGTGACCAACCCAAGTAGAACCAGGAGCACCGCTGGCTTGCCTCTCGAGACTCGTGCCGCCAGGGCGGCCAGCGCTTCCAGCAGGCCGGTTGGCTTCAGGAGTGCAACCAGAATCATCATGGCGAGCAACAGCCCCAGCGTCTCGAGGTCAAGTGAGGCGATTGCCAGCTGCTCATCGTAGAAACCCATTGCTATTCCAACAATGACCATGACGGCCGCTCCGGCGATGGCGATAATCGCGCGGTCGCCCCGCTCGAGCAGAATCGCCAGTAAGACGACAAAGAAGATCAACCCCGAGACGGCGGCGGCTGTCATCCGCTATGCCCTTGAAGATCCATCCACGAACACAGGAATCCGACGCCGACATCCACACGTGAGGCGATCCCTACAAGCCTCCCCTCGCTGTCGGTCACGAGCACATTCCCGAGGTCGTGCTGGCGCATGTAAGCGTAGGCTCGCAGCAATCCCGAGCTCTCCTCGATGGCATGCGGCGCGGTCATGATTTCGGTCACAGGCCGTGCGCGTGTGGCGTCATCCATTTCCGCGAACTCGACCGGGCCAAAGTCATGGACGAAGTCAAAATCCGAAACCAGCTGGACGAATGGCGGCATCACCAGGGATAGGACGTCCTGCATGTCCAACGTGCCCACAAGCTTGCCATTCGGTGCCAGCACCGGAAGCGTGCCAACCCGGTGCTCCACAAACGACCGTACGGCGTCTCCCAGCCTGGCCGCCTCAGGAATCGTGATCACCCGGGTCTTCATCACCGTGCTGACAATCATGGCTCACCTCCTCGAAGGCGGTTCAAGCCGAAGCCGGGAGCCCGCTAGGCAAACACCTTCCCCGCAGGCTGCCGCGGCTGTTGTTCGATCACCAGCGGCTCCTGCCCCTGGACCTCCACCGTCTGCCCGTCCGGGAAGACCACCCGACTGACCTCGCCGGTGCGAGTGACCTCCAGCCCGCGCCAGCGAACCTTCACCGGTCCAGCCAAGACGTTCCTGCCACGCAGTCCCACTCTTGTGGGCGAGATCAGTTGTACCCCTACACACGCCAGCAACAAGCTCAGCGGCGCCGCGCCGCAGGCAGCATGCCGATCGCCCAGTCCCTCCCCTGTCTCCGGATGGTACGACTGGAAGAAAGCACGTTCGTGCCGCAGGCAGCCCACGATCCCCGCCATCAGCCGCTCAAAGTGCGTGGCGGCTTCCATCCCCCGGCCGCACGCCAGCAGCGCTGTCCCCAGGAGGGAGTTCCAGGGCATCAGCACGCCGCCGGTCCCAGCCTGAAGTTGGTCACGGTAAGCGGCATCGCTGGCCGGCAGAAAGGGCAGGCCATAGGGGCGCCAGAACTGCTCCGGGCGGAGCAGCTGCCCCTCGAGCAGCGCGGCCGCCTCTTCCGGCGGGGCGCCTTTCGACGACAGGGGCAACAGCGTTCCGATATCCAGCCGGCCAAGGTCAGGCACCTGGACGGTGATCTCGAAGCCCTCACCGAGTCCGCGGATGTGGACGCGCCAGAGCCGAGCGAAGGTCTCCGCCGTCGTGGCGCAGCCGGTCTCCCAAGACCAGCTGAAGTCCGCCGCCTCCAGACGCAGCGTATGCTCTCGCCCGCCAGCAGGATAGCCGCTCAACCCGATTTCCAGGTTGCGGGCCTCGGTCACCGGGCCCGACACTCGAACCACCAGCCGGGACGGCGGGCGCAGCGTGACCTTCGGCTCATGTCGTCCATCGCCGGCGGCGCGCACGAGCTCACCGGGGCTCGGTATGGTATGCAGGCTGCGATCGATCCTCCGGTAAGACCCACTCTCCGGATCCCAGCAGCGGCCGAGTCCCTCGAGCAGCCGCCTGCGGCGCGCCTCGATCGCCGCCAGGGATTTCGCCTGGCCGGCGGCCTCGGCCAGGCGCCGAAGCGCATCGGCCTCGCTCAGTAGGAAGGCGGCGAGATCGGGCGACTCCGCCCAAGACAGATCCATTCCCTGGCAGGAGGGATCCGTCAGGCTGAAGACCGGGTGGGTCTCGTAGCCGGGTTGCAGCGGATGGTCCCACTCCGGGAACCCGTCCTGATCCCGATCGCGCCCGACCTCGAACCAGCTCTCGAAGGACTCCAGCAGCCGCGGCAAGACCTGGGTGATGAAGTCCAGATCCTCGGTCTGCTGGTAGATCTGCCAGCACAGTTCGCCCAGCATCGGAGCACCTGCCATGCGCAGGCGCTGGCCGGCCAGCCCGGGCTTGCCATCCACCGCGCCGTCTGCACCCTGGGTGGCCAGAGCGTTCAGCACCACCCCCTTCGCCAGGTCGGGAGCGGCCGGCAGCACCTGACGAGCGATGTAGCAGGCGCTGATCATCTCCTGACCGTTCCAGCGCCAGTCGTGGTCGGTGCCGTCGCCGAGGGGAGAATGCCCGTCCTCAGGCGCCCGCCTCAGCACCGGTGAGGCGGCCGGCAGATGGCGCGTCGGCCCGATGAAGCTGGAGAGCGCGGCAACCTGCGAAAGGTGAAGTGCGCCATCCCAGCCCGGGTTGCCTGTCTCGACCTGGACGATTCCCTCTGCCATGCGTTCGATGCGGGCAGCCAGCGCATCCAGCGGCAGCCCGGCTGCCGAACGGGCGGCCTCGAAGCCTTGCACGGCGTCGGTCCAGCCGGCGTGGGCCCAGGCCCAGCTTCGGGACTCACCCGGCGCCAGGCTCGCCGATACCTGCAGACTCGGGTAGATCGAACGAAAGGGGACTGCCCCGCCGCTGAGGAAGACGACCGGCTGCAGGCCGCCGACCCGGCCCTGGAGCGCCGCTACGCCAGCCCGGGTGACGGGCCGCATCGGATCAGCATCCTGGCCTGGAAGCAGCACGACATGCAGACGGAGATCCACCTGCAGCCTGCGCTCGGACCTTGCCGTCAGGGCAATCCGCGACACCAGACGATGTGAGTCTGTCACCCAGTACTCGGCCGAGGCCTCGATCTCGGGCAGCGGCCAGAACGCCAGCCGGGCGTAGTTGGGCAGCGCCTGGCACACGACGACCGGCAGATGAAAAGCCATCGGATCGACTGCGGCCCGCCCCTCCAGGGCGAAGGAGGGGAAGATGCGCATCCCCTGCACCTGACCACCGTACCTTGTCGCGGCCGTCAGGCCCGCCGGCTCACGCCCGCACGCAAGGACCTCCCAGATCTGGTCCTCAACATAGTCGGTGCGGCCGAAACGGACATCGGCGGCCAGGATCAGGGTGTAGCCATCGTCTGCCGACCATTGCCAGCTGCGCATATCCTGATTGTACGGGCACGACCCGCGGGTGGCCAGCGCCCGCGGCCGAAGAAGGCGTGCTAGAATCCCGATCCGGTGAGGAGGCCTGCATGAGCCCACATGACCTGACAAGTCGTGGCCGCTACCTCGAGGAGTTCGCGGTCGGCCAGCACATCACAACCCCCGGACGCACAATCACCGAAGCCGATGTGACGGCATTCGCCGGGCTGTCCGGCGATTTCATGGCCATTCACACCGACGCCGAGTTTGCCCGGCAGACGTATTTCGGCCAGCGCGTGGCACACGGCCTGCTTTGCTTGTCGATCGTCAGCGGGCTGGCGGCCCGGACCGGCGTGCTGGAGGGAACGGTCCTCGCCTTCCGGGAGATCCAGGAGTGGAAGTTCCGCAAGCCCGTCCTGTTCGGCGACACTCTGCACGCGGTGCTTGAAGTCCAGGACACAAAACCCCTGCCTCGCTTGGGGGGCGGTCAGGTCAAGCTCGGGATCGATGTGCGCAATCAGGCCGACGAGAGCGTGATGAAGGGCGTCTGGCTGGTGCTCGTCCAGAGCCGGCCCAGCGCTTCCTGACCCTGCCAAGCGGTGAACGCCTGAAGGCTCATCCCCGCTTAACCCCCCGCGGCTAGAATGGCGCCGATGACCGAAGCCCACAGGCCAACCCCTCCCCAGAGTCCTAGCGGCCGCGCGGCGGCGTCACCGCCCCCTTGGCATCCATCCGACCCGCCGCAAGACACTCAGCCGATTCGGCGCCCTTCGAGCTCAGAGGCCAGCCAGGCTGGTCCGGGCCTTCCCCGCCGGGTCCCGCAGACCGACCGCGGGGCTACGACCGTATCGCCAGCCGCCTTCTCGACCGAGTCCAAACCGGCATCCGGTTCGCCGCCACCCGCCTCACGCCGAAGGCTTCCCGCAGGGGCTTCCGGCTGCCTGGCGCGTATGGGGATTTTCGGCTTGTTCGCCGCCGCCGCGGCGCTCATCCTGCTGCTCAGTTACGGCCTTCTGCAATACTCGTCGCTGGCCTCCACCCTGCCGGCCGTCGATGACCTGCGGGAGAAGGCTGCCCAATTCGAAACCACGCGCATTTATGACCGGGCTGGCAATGTGCTGTACGAGATCCTCGACCCACAGGCCGGCCGCCGAACCTACGTGCCCCTCGACCAGATCTCGCCGGCCATGATCGCCGCCGTGCTGGCGACGGAGGATTCCCAGTTTTACAGCCATGCCGGTTTCGACCCCCTGGCCATCGGCCGGGCGATCTGGCAGAACCTGCGCAGCGGCGAGACCGTGTCCGGCGCCTCGACCATCACCCAGCAGATCGCTCGCAACCTTCTGTTCACGCCGGAGGAACGCTCCCAGCGGACAGCGGTCCGCAAGATCCGCGAGATCCTGCTGGCGGCCGAAGTCAACCGGCGTTACACCAAAGAGGACATCCTCGAGCTGTACATGAACCAGGTGTACTTCGGCAACCTGGCCTATGGGGTTGAGGCCGCGGCTCAGACCTATTTCGGCACGACCGCCGGCGCCCTGACACTGCCTCAGGCATCCTTTCTCGCCGGCCTGATACAGGCCCCGGCGGTGTATGACATCTTCACCAACCGCGAGGCGGCACTGGAGCGCCACCGCCAAGTGCTCACGCTAATGGTGCTCACCAGCCAGGACCAGGGCTGCATCGCCGTCAGGACTGCCGCCGATCCGGTGTGCGTCACCCCGGAGGAAGGCGGGGCGGCCATCGCCCAGATCGAGACCTATCCCTTCCAACCGGCCGACATCCAGATCCGCTACCCTCACTGGGTCAACTACATCCGCACCCAGCTCGAGCAGCTGTTCGACCCGCAGACGATCTACCGCTCGGGCTTCGACGTGTACACTACCCTCGATCCGCAGCTCCAGGACCTGGCTCAGACCCTGGTGACGCAGCAGGTGACGGCCCTCG
>JALHUE010000391.1 GCA_022866145.1 Anaerolineales bacterium
ACCCAGTCTGACCGTGCACTGCAAGCGGTTCCGTCCACCTTTGGGGCCAGTCCGCCAGCCACCGCGGGCAACCGACAAGCCCCTTTGTTTGTCAGGGCGCCGCCCAACAACTCGCTGAAGCTGACCCGGCGGGCTGGGCCTTAATTGGAGCTTGTCCGGCTGGCTGGCGTGCCGTAGAGTAAGGAGGAGTTGCCCGCTTCCGCCGGGCAGCTTAGCTCGAGGCCGTTGGGCGGCCGAGCCAGTCCGCCTCGAAAGGGGGTTGCCAGAGGAATGGCCGTAAGCAGAATCCTTGCCGTCTGCGTGGTCTCGTCCTTGATCGCCTACTGCTCTGCAGGCAATCCCACTGAACAACCGGCCACTCCATCTCCCTCTGAGATTGCATCCGCGCCCATCGCCCTATCCCCCGAGTGGATCCCCCGCCCCACCTTCACCTCGGCCCAAACTGAGCTGTCCCATGGCAAGACGCCAGGTTTGGTCTTGACGCTGGCCGCCGAGCCGACCCCAAGTCCCGCGCCCTACTGGGACTTCCACGAGTCCGCCCCACAGCCCGAAGGTGGTTGGGTCACCTACCGGAACGATGTCTGGGGGTTCTCTTTCCAGTACCCTGCGATCTACGATACTGCCCCTTGTGGCGAGATCTACCTCGAGTCGATCGAGGGGCACACCACACTCCATTTCCGTCAGGGCGCGATATGGGTCAGGGTCTACGACAATTGGGCCGGCGACCTTGCGACGTACGTTTCAGACACCTTGGCCAATACCCCGGTTCAACTACTTACCGCCGTCGAGAGCTTTTCACTGGATGGAACCCTTGCGTTCCGCGTGATCCGGGGGTTCCCGCCCTCCGCAGCCACACAGTACGAGAAACTGGCATTCGCAGCATATGGCTCACGTCTCTACTCCTTCACGTACCGCATGATGAACTGGGTCTACTGTGACGCCAGCCCAATCTCGGAGGAGGCCGTCTACGACCACCTTCTCGCGACTTGGCATTTCAACCCGTAGGCACACTGTGAAGGCACTTCCCCGGCCGCCCAACAACTCGCTGAAGCCGACTCGGCGGGCGCGCGGGTAGGTCGAGGCCTGCTGCCCGCCAGCCTGGGCTACGGTGAGGTCGACCTGGCAGCTCCGCCGAGTCGGCGTGCGGCTTGTCCTGCTCGCCGGCGGGGGCTACAGTGTAGGTGCCGCCGCCCGCTTCCGCCGAGCGGCTTAGCTCGAGGCCGTTAGGGCGCGCCGCCGAGGCGATTGTCCTGCATGGCTGGCCTTAAGCTGATGCGGACCAGGGTTACGATAGTCAACGGACCGCCAATGAGAGCTATCGTTTCTGCCGTGACATTCGGTCTCCTGCTTGCATCCTGCTACGGCCATCCGGACGAGCGATTGCCTGCTCTTTCGGAGGAGTTGACAGACCGGTCCTTCCTATCCGCCGAGCCCTGCGCACCCCCTTGTTGGCACGGTCTCCAGATATGCAGTGCGACCCGCGCGGAAGTCGCGCGCACCACGAGTCTTCTCTCATTTCTCGACCCTTCTGGTGCAAAGACACGCGATTCGTACCGCCGCGACTTCTGCGCGGACTCTGGCGTTATCGCGCCCCTCGCCGAAATGGAAGTGCCCTGCGCACGTCCTGGCGACAGGACATGTGCTTGGTTCGTTTTCCACGACGACGTGCTTGTTGGCATTCACCTCCTCCTTAACTACGAGTTGAGCATTCGGGACACACAACCGGCCTTCGGTGACCCTGACTATGTGACGATATCGCCCTGGGGACCTGAGTGCCCTGCCTGCAAGCTCACGATGTTCTACCCCTCGATCGGCCTGGCCGTCTCTCACGACACCTCTGTCTGCTCCGCCTGGAGCCAACAGTGCGAGCCAGTCCAAGACGGACTTCCCGTCGATCCAGCCCTGCGCGTCACCTTAGTCGAATTCTGGCCACAAGCCTTCTTCGACCAAGTTCGCGAATCCGGGGAGGCTCTGGCTTGGCCAGGTTTGGGTGAATGAGTTGTGCGCGCCCTAACAACTCGCTGAAGCTGACCCGGCGGGCCGGGCCGTTGGTGCCCCTTGCTCGGCCCGCTGGCGGGGGCCACAATCCCAATAGCGTTGCCCGCTTCCGCCGGGCAGCTTAGCTCGAGGCCGTTAGGCGGAAGCACGGTGCACTCCCAATGCGGCGGCTGACTCGGTTCGTAGGGCCACGGGAGGACAACCATGACCGACCCCAAACAAGTGCTTCGTGCTCTTTTCGAGGCTGGCGACGCAGGGGACATCGAATCCTTCGGCGAGTACCTTGCCACCGACGTCGTCGTCCATGCACCGGCCGGGCTATCCACTGTCGGTATTGAAAACGAGAAGGGCTCATGGAGAAGGGCCAAGGCCGCGGTACCGGACCTCCATCATGAGTTCCTTGAGCTCATTGGCGAGGGTTCAGTGGTCGCCGCCAGGTGCATTGCGAGCGGCACACTACGCGGCACCCTAGGCGCGTTTTCCGCCGAGGGTCGTCACTTCAGGGTCGATCAATCCCTCTTCGCACATTTCCTGGACGGCAGGATCCACGAGCTGTGGGAGATCGTCGACACCGCACCGCTTGCTGGACAACTTGGTTCCCCTCCTGGCGAGGCTACTCCTACCAATCGCCCCTAGCGGTGCGGCCCAGGAGCTTCCTTGGAGGCGATTCGAGTCCTCTGGTACGAGATCCTCACTTCCGCCTAACAACTCGCTGAAGCCGACCCGGCGGGCGGGCGAAAACGCAATGGTCCCTCGCCCGCGAAGTTGGCCTAGAATGAAGGAACGAAGCCAGAGCCGCCGAGCGGCTTAGCTCGAGGCCGTTAGGCGC
>JALHUE010000392.1 GCA_022866145.1 Anaerolineales bacterium
AGCACGGCCTCCGGCGGCGGCGGTGGGGGCGTGAGCGCGCGCCCGGTCTCGGGGCCGCGGGGCTCCACCTCCCTGCCGCACCTGCCCGGCTCTGATTTCGCAGCCTCCATGGTCAACAGCGTGCAGACTGTCGCTGGCGGACTGGTCTCCAACGTGCAGTCATTCACCGGGCGCGTCACCCAGACGACCAACCCACCTCCGCCGCCCTCACGCTCAGCCAGCAGCCGCGGGGGTGGAGGCGGCGGAGGCTGCGCCTGTGCTTGTGCCTGCGCCGGGTGCGCCTGCGCCTGCGCCGGCGGTGGGCGGTGAGGCTTCGGCGCTGGTCGCCGCGCCTTGCGGCGCCTGAGCAGCCTGCCGCCGGGCTGCACGCCTACCTCCGGGAGCGCGACACCGAACGCGCCCGCCTTCATCTGCGGCTTGAGCCCGACGGCCGAGGCCTGCTGATGGTCAACGCCGATCGCACCCTCCACATGAACCCCACGGCAGCCCTCCTGGCATGGCATGTGCTCGAAGGACACTCGGAGGCGCAGGCGGTGGATGGGCTGCGCCATCGCTTCCGCGTCTCGCAGGGAGTCGCCCGGGCAGATTTCAAGTCGGTGGCTGCTCAACTGGATGTGCTCTGCCGGCCAGACGGCGCCTGCCCTGTGCACGACCTTGATCTGGACATCCTGGCACCCTTCCAGACCGCCCTCAGCGCACCCTACCGCATGGATCTGGCGATCACCTACCGCTGCAATGCCAACTGCGCCCACTGCTACAACGGCCGGCCGCGCAACTACCCTGAACTTGGCACGGGGGAGTGGATCGAGATCCTGCGGCGCATCCGGAAGATCGGGATCCCCCACGTATGCTTCACGGGCGGAGAGGCCTCGCTGCGCGATGATCTGCCGGAGTTGGTGGCGGCCGCCCAGACCGAGGGGCTGGTGGTCGGCCTGCTGTCGAATGGCCGCCGGCTGGCCGACCGAGGATTCACGACCCGGCTGGCCCAGGCGGGACTCGATCACGTGCAGATCACCCTCGAATCCCACCGCCCCGAGATCCATGACCGGATGGTCCGTGCCCAGGGCGCCTGGGCCGAGACTGTCGCCGGGATTCGGAACGCCCTCGCCAGCGGCATCTACCTGATGACGAACACGACCCTCCTGCAAGCCAACGCCGGCTCGATCCTAGAAACCATCGATTTCCTGGCAGGCCTTGGCGTGCCTACCGTAGGATGCAACGCCCTGATCTACTCGGGCAAGGGGACACAGGTGGGCGCCGGCCTGGACGAATCGGCGCTGACCTCGCTGCTGCCTCTGGTTCGTCAGCGCACCGAACTGCACCGGCAGAAGCTGATCTGGTATTCGCCGACGCAGTACTGCCATTTCGACCCTGTACAGATGGAATTGGGGGTCAAAGGATGCACGGCGGCCCGGTACAACCTGTGCGTGGAACCGGACGGCGCGGTCATTCCTTGCCAGTCCTACTATGAGCCAGTCGGCAACATTCTGCAGGATTCCTGGGAGTCCATCTGGGGCCACCCGCTCTCGGTGTGGCTGCGTGAACGACGATACGTCCCCGAGGCGTGTACCAGCTGCCCGGTGCTCGGGGAGTGTGGTGGGGGATGCCCGCTCAGCCTGCGCCATCTGACGCCCGATCTGGCCGCAGCGGCGGCAGTCCCGGTCCCGGCCTAGCCTGAGCATGAATGAGGTGCCAGTCGCTGCAGCCCTTGCACCCTGCCCCGGAGGCCCGCCGCTGATCGTCAACCGCGGGCGAAGCGCCTCCGCACCCCGCGCACGGTCTGCTGGAGGAAGTCAACGATGAATTCTGTGCTGGACCGACTGTTTCCCGCAAGACCGATCGAGCCGATCCCGGCCGGGCTGTACGCCCGCCAGGCCATGCTGCCAGGTTCCCAGCCGATCCGATTGCACCTTCGTATCCAGGCCGACGGCGCCGGGCTGATGATCGTCAATGCGTCGTGCGTTCTGCACCTGAACGAGACTGCCGCCGCCCATGCCTACCGCTATGTCCTGGGTGACAGCGACGGTCAGGCCGCGCGCTTCGTCCAGCGGAGGTACCGGGTGGGCTGGCGCAAGGCCCTGCACGACCAGCAGGCTCTGCGTCGGCAAGTGGAAGGGGTCGTCACCACGCCCGACCTCGATCCGGTCGTGTACTTGGGGATGGCTCGGGCCGAGCCGGGCATCCCGCCGGCATCGGCGCCGTACCGCCTCGACGTGGCACTGACCTACGCCCAGGACCCGGATGGCCGGCCAGACCCCCGCACCCCTGTGAGGGCGAGCCGCGAGCTCTCGACGGAGGAGTGGAAGCGAGCCCTGGAAATCGCCTGGAACGCCGGCATCCCGCACGTCGCGTTCACCGGTGGAGAGCCCTGCCGTCGGGCCGACCTGGCGGAGTTGATCGCCCATGCAGAACAGCTGGGGATGGTGGCAGGCGTCGTCACCGCCGGCACTCGCCTGGCGGACATGGATTACCTGATGACGTTGTCGAATGCCGGCCTCGACCACCTGATGATCACCTGGCAGCCGGCGGACGCCGACAGCACGCTGGGACTGCGTAATGCCTCGGCCTCCGACGTGTTCACCACGGCGCACCTGACACTTCGCCCGACGGACTCTCAAGCCCTCCCCGATTGGCTCGCCGAGCTGCGGCAGATGGGCGTCAACGCAGTCTCCCTGTCTTCCTCCGCCGGCGCAGGCACCGAGGGGTCGATGCTGGAAGCCCGCGATCAGGTGGCCGCGGCCGGCCTGAATCTGGTGTGGGATTTGCCTGTCCCGTTCTCCGAGTCGAACCCGATCGCCTTCGAGGTGGAGCAGCCCGCTGGGTCCACCGGTTGCAGCTGGCTGTATGTTGAACCCGATGGCGATGTGCTGCTCTCCCGCGACGCCCGCGACGTGCTGGGCAACCTGACGTCCGACGAGTGGGGAGTTATCTGGGACCGCGCCCAGCAGGCCGCGGCCTGATCCCTCCGGCGCACGCTGCACAGCCTGCGCCGGTTGGCAGATCGGCCCCGACGATGACAGGCGCGCATCCTGGCGGGTCGCAAGCAGTCAATCCCGGGGCGGCCTTCTGGCATGCCCGCTATCGGCAGCAGGCCCGTTGGACGGCAGACCTGCGGAGCGCACTGTTGCGCGGGGCTTCGCTCCCCACCCCGGCGCGGCTGTTGGAAGTGGGATCCGGAACCGGGGTGATCACCTCCGATCTTGTCGGGCGCGGCCTGGGATCGGTTTTCGGTCTGGAAATCGACCAGGGCTCGAACGTGTTCGCCGCCAGGTACGCGCCCCAGGTTCGCTTCGTCACGGGAGACGCACTTCGCATGCCTTTCCGTGACGCCGCCTTCGACGCATGCCTGTGCCACTTTGTCGTGCTGTGGATGCGCGACCCCGAGCGCATGTTGGAGGAGATGAGGCGAGTGACCGCGCCCGGCGGGTGGGTCGCCTGTCTGGCTGAGCCGGACTACGGCGGGCGCATCGACTACCCGGAAGTCCTGGAGCCGATTGGCCGGCTGCAGGCCCAGGCGCTGCGCCGTCAGGGTGCGCAGCCGATGACAGGCCGCAGGCTGCTGGGCTTGCTGACCCGTGCCGGCCTGCAGCAGGTCACCGCCGGCGTGCTGGGTGGTGAATGGGCGGCAGACCATGACCTCGAGCCAAACTCGCTCGAATGGGACACGCTGCGGGCGGACCTGGCCGGTACCGCCGAGGAGACGCTGATCCCGCACCTGGAGGCCGCTGATCGTTCGGCGAGGGCGGATCGGTCACGCATCCTCTATGTCCCGACCTTCTACGCCCACGGCCGAGTCCCACTGCCAGGCTGATCGACCCAGCCCCTCGACGGCTCAACGCTTGGCCGCCGTGCCCCCAAGCCCAGGGCGCATCTTCCTCGGCCGCCACGATGAACGCCTGCTACCGATTGGCCGTGCTGCAGAGTCGGCCGGAAGGGCCTGTCCCGTGGCACCGAGATCATTGCCCAAGTGCATGGCTATGCGCACTGGGACTGCCAGCAACCGGGGCAAACCTTCCCGTTCATCTCTGCCCGCTCCGGCGTCGAATTCCTTGGCGACCGGCCCCCGACCCAGCCTCACCCCGCGCCTCTGCTGCCCCAAGCCAGGGGTGCAGTCCCGGGACTCCAGGTCCTGGCCCCCACGAAGGGAAATAGCACAGGGGGCCAGGGCGCAGCCCTGACCCCCTCGATAGCCATGCTCAAGCCGCGGCCGGGGTCAAGCGCCTGGGCTAGAACAGGCCGACAACCCTCCCGGTCTTCAGATCCACGTCTACATCGTAGAACACGGGCCGGGTCGGCAGGCCGGGCATGGTGCGCATCTCGCCCAGCAGCGGATAGAGGAAGCCAGCCCCGACGGAGGCCCGGATGTCCCGGACCGGGACCTTGAACCCCTTGGGGACGCCCTTGAGGCTCGGGTCGTGGCTCAGGCTCAAGTGGGTCTTGGCCATGTTC
>JALHUE010000393.1 GCA_022866145.1 Anaerolineales bacterium
AATGCGCCGCTACGACTACGTCTTCACCGACTGCCTGACTTTCGACGATCCTGCCGGCCGGCGCATCCGGCTGTGGATCCCGGAGGAAGTTGAGATCGAAAACGAGCAGGACTTCATGGACTGGTACGTGGACAAGATCGTGGGGGTGCTCGGCGACGAGCCCTTCGAGGTCTTCGTCAATGCCACGTTCTTGCCGGACCGTATCGCTCCGCAGTACGATTCGCTTTGGACTGTCGAGCGAATGGATCGGGTGATCGAGGCTATCGTGCGCAAGGGCGTTCCCGTCGAGATCAACGCCCGCTTCCGCATCCCGAGCGCGGCCTTCATCCGTCGGGCAAAGGCCGCCGCAGTCCGGTTCACGTTTGGGACTAACAACGTCGATGCCAACCTGGGTCGCCTCGAGTATTGCCTGAACATGATCGACGCCTGTGAGCTGACGCCGGAGGACATCTACATTCCGCGGCGGCCGTAGAGGCGAACGCCGCCGGCTTTCAGGCTCCTGCTTTCCCCGCGGCTTCCCGATCGTGCAAGGAGGTGAACCGATGAGGGTCGATGCACTCCTTTCAGACCTTGCCTACAAGGGAGAGGCATCGGGTTTGCGTCAAACCTACCATGTCTTCCAGGGCAAACACCACTACCTGGTCCTGTCTTTCTCGCACACCAAGCCCAACGCCGGCTATTTCAACATCGTAGACCCCGATGCGGTCGACTACGTCCGGTCGAAGTTTGCAGGCGAGAAGGGAGTCACCTCAAAGGCGATTCACCAGCGCGCCGGCAAGGCAGAGCACATCAAGGGGCCGCTCCAAGCCCTCAACATCCTGTACGTGCTGACGGCGACTCACCAGGCCCAGGTGGACAACCGCTTCCACGACCGGGAGTTGCACTTCAACCTCAAAGCCTGACGGCCCTGGCTGGGAGGCCCGAGGCTCGCCTGGAGGCTAGGTGATGGCTGATCCCATCGATTTCGAACTCGCGTCTGCCCACAAGTACTTCTCCGCCACATGCTTCAACCGTGCCTGGGACCTCATTGACATGCCGCAGCGAAGCGCGGAAGAGGAGGAGGCAATGGTCTTGCTGGCCATGGCCTCCCTGTGGCACTGGACCCAGCGAGCAGACTGCAGCGGACAGAACCGAGCGCTCGGCACCTGGCAGGTCTCCCGGGCGCTTGCCCTGGCCCGCCAGGCCGAAGGCGCCCGGCTGTTCGCCCAGAAGAGCCTCGAGCTTAGCCAAAGCGAGGGACCCTTCTATCTTGGCTACGCCCACGAGGCACTGGCCCGCGCCGCCTTCGTGTCCGGCGACCCGGCTCAGGCGCGCAAAGAGCTGGAGCAGGCGCGCCGGCTGCTGGATCAGGTCATCGATGCAGAGGAACGCGAGGGGCTTGAGAAAGACCTGGATGGCCTGCAAGCTTCGCTCGAAGCCGGTGCGGACTAGCTTGGCCGGATGCGTCGTAGCCCAGCCTCAGGCTTCCGCCTCTCCATCCTTTGCCCGAGGGTGAGAGGCGGCGGGGTTCATCGACACCCCCGGGTCGGCATGCGCCCGCGAGCGCGACGACTCTCGTCCCGGGGCTAGAATCCCAGCTGCCATCCATGACAGCCCGGGTCGGATGCCCGGGCCCGAGACCTCCTGGGGGGAGACATGACACCGCCTTACCCACGCATCCATGTGGTCATCAACCCGGCCTCCGGCCGGGATCAGCCGATCCTGAACACGCTCAACGACGCCTTCGTGAAGCACGGCGTCGATTGGTCGGTGAGCATCACCAAGCGCTACGGCGATGCCGAGGCC
>JALHUE010000394.1 GCA_022866145.1 Anaerolineales bacterium
CTGACGGCGGAGATATCGGGGATCGCGCCCGCGCTGACCACGGCCTTTCATCTCGGCCTGCCGGTGGTATATGCCCGCAAGACCAAGCCCATCACGATGCCGGATCAGATCTACCTGACACTCGCCCCGTCCCACACCAAAGGGCGCACTGTCGAGCTGATCGTCTCCCCGGAGTATCTCGGGCGGGACGAAAGGGTGCTGATCATCGACGACTTCCTCGCCAGCGGACAGACCATCCTGGGATTGGTGCGCCTGGCCCAGACGGCCGGCGCTACGGTCGTCGGCATCGGGGCGCTGGTGGAGAAATCTTTTGAAGGCGGACGCACGCTGCTCACATCTCTCGGCGTTCCCATCGAGTCCCTGGCCGTGATCAGCGACATGAGCGAAGGCCGGATCGTCTTCGCCTCCTGACCGATGGCTGACATGATCGCGGTCCTCGATTTCGGCTCGCAGTACAGCCAACTGATCGTCCGGCGGGTGCGCGAGGCCCGGGTCTACAGCCAACTGTTTCCCCACCATACACCGGCAGAAATCGTCACCGCCTCCGTGCCGGTTGGCTACATCCTCTCCGGAGGGCCGGCTTCGGTCTACGAGGACGGCGCCCCCCAGGTGCCCGAGTACGTTCTGCGATCCGGCAAACCCATCCTGGGAATCTGCTACGGCATGCAGGCCCTGACACACGCCCTGGGTGGCAAGGTTCGTCCTTCGGTACAACGGGAGTATGGGCCGGCCCAGGTGGTGTGTCTACAAGACAACCTCCTGCTTTCACCCGGCGCCCAACCCGTGTGGATGTCGCACGGCGATCGGATCGAGCGGATGCCGTCGGGCTTCGACGCCATCGCCCGTTCAGAGAACTCGCCGATTGCAGCCATGGCCGACGGTCAGCGGCAGTGGTACGGGGTCCAGTTCCATCCGGAGGTCCGCCACACCCCGGGCGGGAGCGCCATCCTGCGAGCCTTCGTACTCGACATCTGCCGCGCCAGGCCAGAATGGACTCCGGCGGCCATCGTCCAGGAGAGTCTCGCCCGGATCCGACAGCAGGTCGGCACGGGCCGGGCTGTCGCCGGCATCAGCGGAGGGATCGACTCGGCTGTGGCGTCCACGTTGGTGCACCAGGCGCTCGGGGACCGGATGTTCGGGATATTCGTTGACAACGGACTGCTGCGGCAGGGCGAGGCCGCTCAGGTCGAAGCCGACCTCGGCCCACTGCTGGGGGGACAGCTGCGCGTGGTCCGAGCCCAGCTGGATTTCCTGGATGCCCTGCGCGGGGTGACCGACCCTGAGCAGAAGCGATCGATCATCGGCCGCCTCTTCATTCGCCTGTTTGAGCGGGAGGCTCGCAATCTGGGCGACGTCGAGTATCTGGTCCAGGGAACGATCTACCCGGATGTCGTCGAATCCAGCGGCCCGGACCGTCGGGTGGCGGCGCGCATCAAGACTCATCATAATGTCGGCGGACTCCCGGAGGACCTGGGCCTGAAGCTGGTCGAGCCGCTGCGCTACCTATTCAAGGATGAGGTGCGCCAGGTCGGCCGGGCCCTCGGCCTGCCCGACTGGCTGGTGCAGCGCCAGCCGTTCCCCGGGCCCGGCCTGGCTGTCCGCTGCCTGGGCGAGGTCAGCCCCGATCGTCTGCGGTGCTTGCGGGAAGCCGACTGGATCCTGCGCACGGAATTGGATCAGGCAGGTCTGGGCGAAGGCGAGCTGGCCCAAGTGTTTGCCGTCCTGCTCCCAGTCAGCAGCGTGGGCGTGATGGGAGATCAGCGCACCTACGCCGAGACCGTGGTCCTGCGGGCGGTCTCCACCGAGGACTTCATGACCGCCGACTGGGTGCGTCTCCCCTACGAGGTGTTGGCCCGCATCAGCAATCGAATCGTGAATGAAGTGGCGGGGATCAACCGGGTGGTGTACGACATCACCAGCAAGCCTCCGGCGACGATCGAGTGGGAATAGCCGTTTCCCTGCGCGCAACGGCACCAACGCCCGGGCCCTCCGGCCCACCCGTGCCAAATCTCTCCATGCCCGGAGACAATTCACAAGGCGGCTTCCCGCAGCGCCCGTCCCCTCAACCTGCATAGGTCCGGAGTTCCGGTCCGACGTCAGCCCACTGGGGCGTATCCCCTCGGTCGACGATCGTGGTGGCGGACGTGCTCGTCCTGGAAGCCGCGGCCGGATTGCCGGCTGTGGCGCTGCCACCTGCCGTCGACTGGCACTCTGCCTTTCGACCCGCAGCCTTGAGTCTCGTGCAGGGCAAGTCCCCCTTCCTGGTCGAGGTTTTCTTCAACGCTCCCTGAATTCTGCTTCCGCTCATCCCCGTGACTCTGCTGCCCGAGCAGATTGGGCGGGCCATCCTCGCCCTGGCCTCGAGCGCCGCCCATGCGGTCACATCCCGCAGGTTGGGCGCGAACTGGCCGGCCGTGCTGCTCATCCTGCTATCCTCCCGGCGATCCACGGCCTGCTGAACGGAAGCCTGGAAGGCGTTCTCGCCATGGGCTTCGCCTTGCCGGCCACCTTGGTCTGGTCCGCCTGAGCGCCAAGCCTTAGATCGGTATTGCCGTGGCGCTGTTTAGGACGGTCAAGGCGTTGCCCATCAACAGGGCGAGAGGCGTTCTGCGCCTCCTGTGGCTCAGGGCACTTATCCTGGGTGTTTCGCTGGCGTTGTTCGGCCCGTGGCACCTGCGCACATCGCAGGAGAATACGCCCTGGCGGAATGACAGCCTGTGGCCGGCATCAATTCTTCTAGGTCTCGGCTTGCTGGCCGGTTCCTTGGGGAAACGCTAGCTCGCCTTCGCCTTTGCAGCCTCTCCAGTCCTCTCCACCTACCTGCTGCTACATTCCTGGGTCGTCGGGCGTGCTGGCCATGTCCGGCACGCCCTTGCTGCTCGCTGCGGGGGTGT
The DNA here is from genome assembly GCA_022866145.1 of Anaerolineales bacterium. Lineage (NCBI taxonomy): Bacteria > Bacillati > Chloroflexota > Anaerolineae > Anaerolineales > Anaerolineales bacterium. Next base: position 2,895 of record JALHUE010000394.1, read on the forward strand.
TCGGCCTCTGGTGTCTTTCCGCCCACCGGTCCGCCTTCGGGTGAGCGGGAGGATGTTTGGCTAGGCGCGCCAGCTCCGTGGAATCCAACTCTTCAGCTAGAGGTGCCTTAAGAACGGCCCTCCCGCATGCGGGGTGTGCGGGAGGGCCAGCCGGAGGGAGGCTCAAGAGGTGTCTCGGGCTAGGGCCCGAACCTCCAGGCCAACAAGTAAGGAAGGGAACGGGCGACCTATCCGACCAGCCGGACGACCTGCCA
>JALHUE010000395.1 GCA_022866145.1 Anaerolineales bacterium
CGAGGTCCGTTACGCGGACATCGACGCCCAGCGGCACGTGAACAACGTCGTCTTCTTCACCTACATGGAGACGGCCCGCGCCGCCTACCTGCGCCATCTCGGACTGTGGGACGGCAAGGAGTTCCTCGACATCGGCATCATTCTGGTCAAGGCGGAGTGTGAGTATCTGCAACCGATTGTCTACGGAACGGCCCTGCGTGTCGGCGTGCACACTGATCGCGTCGGTACCAAGAGCCTCACTCTATCGTATGCTATCGAGGACTCGGAAGCGGCGCGCCTGATGGCCAAGGGGCAAACCGTGTCGGTGGCCTACGACTACCGCCGCCTGCGATCGATGGCCGTGCCGCCCGACTGGCGCCGGACCATTGAGGCCTTTGAGGGCGCTGCTTAGCCAGCCGCGGTTGCAGCCCGATGCACCTCGACGCCAGCCTGCCCTCCGCCATGCTCGGCCAGGTCCCTGCTCTGGCGCAGGCGGCCGAGGCCATGGGATTTGACGGGCTGTGGACCAGCGAGATCCAGCATGATCCATTCCTGCCCCTCACCCTGGCTGCCGAACACACCCGCCAGATCGCGCTGGGGACAGCTGTGGCCATTGCCTTCGCCCGCAGTCCAACGGTGCTGGCCCACACGGCTTGGGACCTGGCGGCGCAGTCGGGCGGTCGGTTCATCCTTGGCCTGGGAACGCAGGTGCGGGCGCATGTTGAGCGTCGATTTGGGATGCCATGGCCCGCCTCCCCCGTCCGGGCGTTGCGCGAGCACGTCCAGGTCATCCGGTCGGTGTGGGACGCATGGCAGCTGGGTGGGCGCCCGAATGTGCGCGGCGAGTACTACAAGGTCACGCTGATGACGCCCTTCTTTGACCCGGGGCCGATCCCACAGCCGGAGATCCCTATCTATGTCGCTGGAGTCAATGCCGGCTTGGCCCGCCTGGCAGGAGAGGTTGCCGACGGTTTCGTGGTCCATCCCTACCACTCGCTGCGCTACCTGCAGGAGGTCATTCAACCCGCGATCACTCAAGGGGCGGCCGGTGCCGGCCGCTCGCCGCAGGCCATTGCCCTTAGCGTCACGGCCTTCGCTGTCACCAACCAGGAGGAACGGCAGCTGGCGCGGAGTCAGATCGCCTTCTACGCATCGACCCCGACCTACCGCCCGGTGATGGCCCTGCATGGGTGGGCTGAGACGGCGGATCAGCTGCGGGCACTCTCGCAGCGTGGCGCCTGGGGCGAGATGAGCGAGTGCATCACCCAGGAAATGCTCTCAACTTTCGCCGTGGTGTCTTCTGAAAGCGACTTGCCCGATGCCCTTGCCGAGCGGTACGCAGGAATCGCAGATCGACTTGGCCTGTACCTGCCATTCACGCCGGGCACGCGGGATGCGTTTTGGCAGCGCCTGATCTCTCGGATGCGAGCGGCAGGATGCTGATCGTCGACGGTCATGAGGACATTGCCTGGAACATCCTGACCTTCGGGCGCGACCCTTCCCGATCGGTCGGCGAGACGCGAGCCCTGGAGAAAGACACGCAGATCCCGGTTCACACCGGCCAGGCCCTGCTGGGATGGCCGCAGTGGGTTGCCGGACGGGTGGGCGTGGTATTTGCTACGCTGTTCGCGGCGCCCATCCGGCGCAAGGTTGGCCCTTGGGAGTCGATGTGCTACCGAGATCTGAACGAGGCCCGGGCACTTTACCTGGCCAGCCTGGATGCCTACAAGCGGCTGACCACGGTGCATGCAGACCGGTTCCAGTTGGTGGGAAACCGGCGGGCCCTAGACGAAGTGCTGGCAACCTGGGAGCAGCCGGCGCCGGCTATGCCTCGCCTGGGTCTGGTGCTGCTGATGGAGGGGGGCGATGGGCTGCAGGACCTCGCCGAGCTCGAAACCTGGCATGCCCAGGGCCTGCGCATCCTCGGCCCGGCCTGGACCGGCAGCCGCTACGCCGGGGGCACGCATGAGCCCGGCCCGCTGACGGCGGACGGGCGCAGGCTGCTACAGGCCATGGCCGAACTCGGCTTGGCGCTCGATCTCTCCCACATGACAGAAGAAGGACAACGCCAGGCGTTGGACGTCTATCCCGGAGTGATCCTGGCCTCGCACAGCAATGCCCAGGCGCTGCTTGAGGGATCCCCAACTCCCGAGCGGCATCTGACCGACGCTGTCGTGCGAGGCCTGGCAGAACGAGATGGCGTCATCGGCCTAGTGCTGTACAACGCCTTTCTGCTGGGTGGCTGGAAGCCGCAGGATGGGCGGGAGGCCGTCACGCTCGACCGGGTGTGTGCTCAGGTGGACTACATCTGCCAGCTGACCGGCAGCGCCCGCCATGTCGCCCTGGGAAGCGATTTTGATGGCGGGGTTGGGCTGCACAAGATCCCGGCCGGACTTGACAGCGTTGCCGACCTGCGGTTAATTGGCGATGCGCTCGCCGTCCGTGGCTACTCCCCGCATGACGTCGAGGCCATCCTGGGGGGAAACTGGCTGTCCCTGCTCCACCGCCTGCTGCCGGAGAACTGAGAATATGCCCGGGGCCAAACTGACACCACGCCAGGTTCGATGGGCGCGTCGTTGGATGACGCTGGTCTTTCTGGGATTCGTCGTGTTCATCATCGGCATCGAGCCCGATCTGATTGGCATGGACCGCAGCCCGGTGGTCGGCTTCGTACAGATATACACCTGGTTGAGCGGGCTGGCGGTTCTGCTGACGGGCGCCTACCTGGCGGTACGCCTCGTTCGCAACGGCCGGCCATTGAGCCTGCGGGCGGAGGTCGGGGTGCGATTGATTGCCACCGGATACGTAGTCGCCGTCGCCGCCTCCTTTGCCGACTTCCTGGGGATCGGCTCGCATACCCTGCGCGGTGGGCTGTACTTCGGTGAGGTCCAGGTGCTGGGGTTGGTGATCGGCGTGCTGACCAGCCTGGTGGGTGTGTTGTTGTATTGGCCGCGCGGCCCGAAACCCTCGGAGCCGGCGTCCGAAGAGACCTGATCGGCCGCCGGCGGCCTGCGAGGTCGCCCTGCATCGAGGCGATACCGCATCCAGCCGCCGAACGACGGCACCGCGACCCGCAGGTCGCGGCAGTCTTTTCTCTTGGTGTTCCAGCTATAGGTGGGTGCCGGCCATCTTCTCGCTGGAATGCCCAGGGAACACTTTTCCGCCCGGCCGGACCACGGTGTAGGCATAGTTGACGGCGGTCGTGACCTGCCCGTATCCGATCACAATCAGGTTCAGCGGATCCTGGTTTTCCTGCAGCGCGACGTCGCCGGCGGCATACACACCGGGCAGGTTGGTCTCTCCCTTGCAGTTGACCTTGACGTAGCGCCGCCCGATGGTTTCCAGCCCCCACTCGCGAACCGGCCCCAGGTCAGCCTTGAAGCCAAGCGCCAGAATGACCTCGTCAACCTCTAGGGTTGTCTCGGCCTGGGTGCGGCTGTCGAAGATCGCGGCGGACGAAACGCGGTCCTTGCCCTTGAGCGTGCGCAGTTCGTGGAACAGGCGGACGTCGACGGTTGAGGCCTTCAGCGCATTGACGGAGGTGTCAAGCGCGCGAAACCCCTCGCGGCGATGGATGAGGGTCACATGCTTGGCGATCGGCTGCATGGCCAGGGCCCAATCGACGGCAGAGTCCCCCCCGCCGATGATGAGCACCCGCTTGTTGCGGTAGGCGTCCAGGTCGTGGACCATGTACTCCACGCCCCGGCCGATGAAGCCCTGCACGGTCTCATCCTTTAGTGTCACCGGCTCAAACGCGCCGATACCGGCCGCCAGGATGAGGGTGCGGGTGTAGTGCTGGCCCCGGTCGGTGTCGACGCGCCAGCAGGTCTCGCCCTCCGGCCCGCCCGGGGCGGCAACGCGTTGCAGTCCGTGGGCGCGTTCGCTCAGGGCGAAAACCGGCTTCCACTGCGAAGCTTGCCGCACCAGATCCGTTACCAGGTCCTTGGCCAGGATGGCTGGCAGGCCGGGGGTGTCGTAGATCATCTTCTCGGGGTACAGGGCAATCAACTGGCCGCCGGGCTGCGGCAAGGCGTCGATCAATTTCACCGACAGCTCCCGCAGGCCGGCGTAGAAAGCGCCGAACAGCCCTGTCGGGCCGGCGCCGATGAAGGAGATATCGAAAACCGTGTCGGTCATGCCCGGGCTCTCTCCTGAAGATGAAGGGAACGAACGTGCGGATTATAGGGACCCGGCAAGCGGCCGTCAATGTGGGCCGCCGTCACGGCAGGTTTAGCACGGCAAGGACCGCCAGGCCGATCAGCGCCGCCAGGGCCAGCAGGGCTCCCGCCCGGACGCGCGGCCACGGGCGTGTGTCCAGCATGCGCAGCTGGCCGCTATCCGTCCATTGCGCCTCGTAGTGCGGCCCCAGCAGCAGGCCCAGGGCGATGCCTGTCAGGAACCCGCCGAGGTGGGCCCAAAAATCGATGCCGGGCGACAGACCGATCACCAGGTTGAGGGCGGCTACGAGTGCGATCTGGCGCAGCTGGACATTGCCTGCCGGTCCGAAGGTCGTGCGATGCACAAACCAGAAGGCACCGAGCATCCCCAACAGCCCGAAGATTGCGCCGGAGGCACCGACCGACGGAGAAGGGTTGAAAGCGAGGCTGAAGATCGCCCCGGCAAAGCCGCACAGCAGATAGAAGACCAGGAAGCGGACGTGACCGAAGAACTGCTCGCCGGCCGGCCCGATCACGTACAGCGAATACATGTTGACGAACAGGTGCGCCAGGCCGGCATGGATGAAGACCGGCGAGAGCAGGCGCCAGTACTGGCCGGCGGCGATGGCCGCGTTCTCCTTGGCGCCCAGGGCGATGATCAGATCGAATCCGAGCAGGCTGGTCAACAGCAGCTGGCCGACGAACACGCCCAGGTTCACGCCGATCAGGCTGAACGTAACCGGATGCTGCCGGACCATGGCCGCCAGGTTGGGCCGCCTCGGCCGCATCCCTCCCTGGGGGCGCGGGGGTGCCGGCGCGGCGTCCGCCGGCCTGGGGTCGATCACAGGGTTACCTGGCGAGGGTGAATCCGGTGGTGCTCGGCGTCGATGATGGCCTCGATCCTGTCAACCGCCGCGTCCAAGTGCGAGTCGGCATTCACAACATAGTAGTCGAAGACGTGCATGCGCTTGAGCTCCTGACGGGCGGTCTCGATGCGCAGTTGCAGATCCTCCGGGCTTTCGGTTCTGCGAGCCATCAGGCGGCGGATCATCTCCTCCTCGTTCGCCGGCACCAGGAAGATCAGCAGGGCCTCCGGACACAGGGCGCGAAGCGTCTCCGCTCCCTGGACGTCGATGCGCATGACCACGTCCTGCCCGCTGGCCAAAGCCTGCCGTACTTGCTGCTTGGGGATGCCTTTGTAGTCGTTGTAGACGATGGCATGCTCGAGCATCTCGCCGTGCTCGATCATCGAGGCGAATCGCTCAGTACTGACGAAGAAGTAATCCCGGCCATCGACTTCGTTCGGTCGGGGCTGGCGGGTGGTGGCAGTGACCACGAAGTGGAAGGGGAGGCCGCGGGCCTTCATCCGCTGCAGCACCGTGTCCTTGCCGGCGCCCGAGGCGCCGGAGATCACGATCAGCAGCGGCTGGCGCGTATTCGGGGGGAATCCTGCGTCCACCCTCGATCTCCTGCGGTGCAGGTCAGTATAATGCAAGTGGTGGAGGCTGCGATGCCGACCTATGACTATGGCTGCATGGACTGCCGCAAGCGGGCGTCGATCTACCAGACCTATGCTGACTACGGTACCCAGCCGGTCAGCTGCCCGAAGTGCGGCAGCGCCAACCTGAAGCGTTTGATCAACCGCGTCCGGGTCGTGCGCTCCGAGGAATCACGGATGGACTCGCTTTCCGATCCGAGCGATTGGGACTCGGTCGACGAGGACGATCCGCGGGCCATGGCGCATATGATGCGGCGCATGGGCCAGGAGATGGGGGAGGACCTGCCGCCCGAGTTCGACGAGGTCGTCGACCGCATGGAAGCCGGCGAAGACCCTGACCAGATCGAGAAGGACTTCCCCGAGCTGGCTTCGGGGGGCGACGGGATGGGTGACGAC
>JALHUE010000396.1 GCA_022866145.1 Anaerolineales bacterium
CGCATCTGCTGCACCAACACCATCAAGAACGCTATCCGGTTGAAGATGCTCAACCCGGATTGCCAGGTCGTTGTCCTGTACAAGAACATCATCACCTACGGCTTCCGCGAGCAGTACTACGTCGAGGCCCGCCGCCGCGGCGTGCTGTTCGTGCACTACAGCGACGACCGGCCGCCGCGCGTCCGCCTGGAGGCCCGCGGCGCTCACCAGGCTCTGCTGGTGGATGTCGACGAGCACGCCTTCGGCACGACGCTCTCGTTCGAGCCCGACCTGGTGGCTCTCAGCCTGGCCATCGAGCCCTCGCCGGGGACCCACGAGCTGGCCGAGCGCATCGGCCTCCCACTCTCGCCCGAAGGCTTCTTCATGGAAGCCCACCTCAAGATGCGGCCGATGGATTTCTCCGATGAAGGCCTGTTCCTGGCCGGCATGGCCCATTACCCGAAGTTCATCGAGGAGTGCATCACCCACTCTCTTGCCTGTGCCGCCCGCGCCCTGACCGTGCTCAGCCGGCCGACAATCCAGGTCGGCGGCGCCGTGGCCGCCGTCGACCCGGATCGCTGCGTCGGCTGCCTGACGTGCAACCGAACCTGCCCCTTTGGCATCCCGCAGATGGTGTATGACCGGGAAGGCGTCGGCAGCCTGGGCGGCCATGCCTGGATTGATCCCGCCCGCTGCCAGGGCTGCGGTACGTGTACCGGCGAGTGTCCGGCTCGCGCCATCCAGCTGGGCAGCTTCCGCGACGACCAAGTCATGGTCGGCCTCGGCCGCTGGCAGGTCCCCCTGCCGCTGGCCCAGGCGGGAGACGCATGATCCCCATGGCAGGGCGCTTGGCTCCCGCTCGATCCCGCCTGTCAGCCGCTGGCGAGGCCGCTGCGTGATTGCCTCCAACGGCTACGTCCCTGAGATCACCGCCTTCACCTGCTCGTACTGCGGGTACATGGCCGCCGACACCGCCGGCGCGCTTCGCCTTCAGTACCCGGCCAACGTCAAGCTCATCCGCCTTCCCTGCACCGGCAAGATCGACGTTCAGTACCTGCTGAACGCCTTCGAGCAAGGGGCCGATGCGGTATATGTCGTTGCTTGCTCGCTGGGCAACTGCCATCACGTGCACGGGAACGAACGCGGCCTGGCCCGAGTGGCTCGCACCAAGGCCATTCTGCAGTCGATTGGCCTGGAGCCGGGGCGGCTGGAGATGTTCTTCGTTTCGGGCGGCATGGGGCACACCTTTGCCGAGATCGCCCGCCAGATGACCGAGAGGGCGCAGGGCTTCGGGCCGAATCCGCTCAAGGGCGAACTGGTCGCCGCCAGGACCGGGGAGCCGCCGGAGCCGCCGCCGCTGGCGGCACCCCGGGGAAGTGGCTGAGCCCACCCGGGAGCCGATCCCAGGCCTCCCTCGCCCGATCGGTGGGGCTACCCAGTGACGCCGTACCCACATCTGGCTGACGACCATGTCCGAAGAGGCGGGATCAGGACCGGCGATGAGCCCTTTCCCGCCCTAAGTGGATGAAATTGCTCCCCTCCGGGCATGACATCCGGCACTGGGGAGTGTGGACCGGCCAAACCTATCATGGGTGTGTACCTGCGGGCCACCCAGCCCGCTCTCAGACTTGGAACCGATCGGACGTGCTGAACGAGCGGTCTACCAGGAACCGACGGTTCCGACCCAGGAGGAGCGCTCCTTCATCACACAGCTAGGGGAGGGGCGTAGCGTGAGCACTCAGCCCGGCACCGCCCCAGTAGAGGCGACTGCCTCGTCGCGCGCCGGGCAACCCGTGGGCGCCGTGCTCGTCGTCGGCGGGGGTATCGCCGGCATGCAGGCCAGTCTCGACCTGGCCGACCAGGGTTACCGCGTCATTCTGACCGAGACCCAGTCCGCCATCGGCGGCCACATGGCCCAGCTCGACAAGACCTTCCCCACCAATGACTGCGCCATGTGTACGATCAGCCCCAAGCTGGTCGAGACCGGACGCAACCTGAACATCGACGTCCTGGTGGACACCGAGGTCGTCCGCCTCGACGGGCAGGCCGGCGACTTCACCGTCACCTTGCGCAAGAAGCCGCGCTACATCGACCTGACGAAGTGTGTCGGCTGTGGCGACTGCGCCAACGTGTGCCCGGTGGTGATCCCCGATCTGTTCAATGAGGGCCTCTCCACCCGTCACGCCGCCTTCAAGCTCTATCCACAGGCTGTTCCCAACGCCTACGCCATCGAGAAGCTGGGAGTTTCCCCGTGCCGCGACGCCTGCCCGGCCCACCAGCGGGCACAGGGCTACATCGCCCTGATCCGCGAGGGCCGCTATGACGACGCCCTGCGCGTGATCAAGGAAGACAATCCCTTCCCCGGCATCTGCGGCCGCATCTGCAATCACCGCTGCGAAGACGCCTGCAATCGCGGCCTGCTGGACGAGCCGGTCAACATCCGCGCCCTGAAGCGCTTCGTGACCGACAAGGTGTACGCCCGGCCGCGTCTGCCGAGGCCCAGGGCTGAGCTTCTCCACCCGGAGCGGGTGGCGATCATCGGCGCCGGGCCGTGCGGCCTGACCTCCGCCCAGGACCTGGCCCGCCTGGGCTACGCCGTCACGGTCTTCGAGGCGCTGCCAGTGGCGGGCGGCATGCTGCGCGTCGGCGTCCCCGAATATCGCTTGCCGGCCGGAATCATCGAGCGCGAGATCGCCGATATCACCGACCTCGGGATTGATTTGCGCTTGAACACCCGCGTCGACGACCTGGATACCCTGTTTGATCAGGGATTTGCGGCCGTGCTGGTGGCGGTCGGCGCCCACGAAGGCGTTCGTCTGCCGATCCCCGGCGCCAACCTGCCCGGGGTGTTGATCAACACCCACTTCCTGCGCGACGTGCGTCTGGCAACCCCGCCGGAACTCGGACGCCGGGTACTGGTGCTGGGCGGCGGCAACGTCGCCATCGACGTCGCCCGCACGGCCGTCCGCTTGGGCTCCGAGGTCTATCTTGCCTGTCTCGAACCGCGCGCGGCGATGCTGTGCCATCCGTCGGAATCGGAGGCGGCCGAAGCCGAGGGGGTGACGATCCACGCCTCGCGCACCTTCTTGCGGGTTGTGGAGGATGGGTCCGGACATGCCGCTGGCGTGGAATGCGTCCGCGTGCGTTCGTTCTCCTTCGACCACGAGCGCCGGCTTCAAGTCGAGATTGAACCGGATTCGGAGCACATCCTGGCCGCCGACACCGTCATCTTCTCGGTCGGACAGCGCGCCGGCCTGGCCTTCATCCCCGATGATGCCGGCGTCGGCCTGACCCAACAGCGCACGATCGCCATCAACCCCAACACCTTTGCCGCCACCCGTCCCGGCGTGTTCGCCGCCGGCGACTCGGTCTCGGGCACGGCCTTCGTCATCGAAGCCGTCGCCTCGGGACACAAGGCGGCCGAGAGCATCCACCGCTACCTGCGGGGCGATGCTCTCGAGCCCCACCCGAAACCGGAGCTGCCTATTGTTCGGCTGACGGCAGCCGAAGCCGGTGAGCGCGTGGCCCATGGTCCGGCGCGGCCCGGACCGCGCCTGCCGATGCCAGAACTGGCGGCGGACGAACGCCGGGTCACCTTCGACGAGGTCGAGCGCGGTTACACCGACGAATTGGCCCAGGCCGAGGCTGCCCGCTGCCTAGCCTGCGCTGTGTGCTCCGAGTGTCTTTCCTGCCAATACGCTTGCGGCACCCAGGCCATCGATCATGACATGGTCGCCACGGAGGAACAGGTCCGGGTTGGCGCCGTGATCCTGGCCCCGGGGTATCAGGTCTACCGGGCTGAGCTCTCGCAGGAGTACGGCCTGGGGCGGTACCCGAACGTCGTCACCGCCCTCCAGTTCGAGCGGCTGCTCTCAGCCTCCGGGCCGACAGCCGGCCGCGTGCTGCGTCCATCGGACGGCCAACCGGCTCGGCGCATTGCCTTCCTCCAGTGTGTCGGCTCGCGCGATCAGACCCACGACTACTGCTCAGCGGTCTGCTGCATGTACGCCGCCAAAGAGGCGGTGATGGCCAAGGAGCATGACCCGCAAACCCACGTCCATGTGTTCATGATGGACATGCGGGCGTTCAGCAAGGGGTACGAGGCCTACTACCAGCGCGCTCGGCGCCAATACGGTGTCGAGTTTACGCGCTGCCGCATCTCGACCGTGGCCGAGGTGCCGGAATCTCGAGACCTGAGCATCCGCTATGCTCGCGCCGAGAGCTCGGCCGACGCCTCCCGGTTGACCCGGGACGAATTCGATCTGGTTGTGCTGTCCGTCGGCATGGAGACCAGCCCGGCGGTGCGCAAGCTGGCGGGCGACCTCGGGGTGGAACTGGACGACTACGGCTTCTGTCACACCGTCTTGTTCAACCCCCTCGAGACCTCCCGGCCCGGGGTCTATGCCGTCGGTCCCTTCCGCGAGCCCAAGGACATCCCCGAGTCGGTGGTCGAGGCCAGCGGCGCCGCCGCCCGGGCGGCCGGCCTGCTGGCGCCCGCCCGCCACAGCCTGACCCGGATCGCCGAGTTTCCGCCCGAGCGCGACACGCACGACGAGCCGGCCCGCACCGGCGTCTTCGTCTGCCACTGCGGCTCGAACATCGGCGGCTATCTGGATGTGCCGGCGGTGGCCGAGTACGCCGCCTCCCTGCCGGGGGTGGTGCACGCCGAGAACAACCTGTACACCTGCTCGCAGGACAGCATCGCCCGCATCACCGAGAAGGTGAAGGAGCTTGGGCTCAACCGAGTGGTCGTGGCTTCCTGCACGCCCAGGACCCATGCCCCGCTGTTCCAGGACAGTATCCGCGCCGCCGGGCTCAACCCTGCGCTGTTCGACATGGCCAACATCCGCAACCACTGCTCATGGGTGCACTCCCACGATCGGCCGGCGGCAACGGCCAAAGCTCGCGAACTAATTCGGATGGCGGTGGCCCGGGTCAACCTACTCGAAGCTCTGACGACCTCGCAGGTTCCCGTCGAGCCTGCCGCTCTGGTGCTCGGTGGAGGGCTGGCCGGGATGACGGCTGCCCTGTCGCTGGCCGAGGGAGGCTTCAACGTTCACTTGGTCGAGCGCCAGCCGGTGCTGGGAGGCCATCTGCGCCAGCTGCAGGCCACCGCCTTCGGCGACGTGCAACCGCAGGTTCACTTGGCGCGCCTGATGCACAGCATCGACGACAACGAACGCATCCAGGTGCACCTCGGCCACAGGCTGGCCGCCAGCGAGGGATTCGTCGGGAAATTCACCAGCGTGCTCGAAGACGACAACGGACAGCGGATCGAGGTCCGTCACGGAGCCACCATCGTGGCCACGGGCGGCGAGGAATACCGCGGCCCCGAGTACGCCTACGGGACCAGCCCGCGCATCCTGACCGGGTTGGACTTCGAGGGCCTGCTGGGTCTGGCCGAGGACACGGTTGACGAGCCTCCGGCGGAGGTGGCCGCCGCCTGGCAGGCGCTGGGCGGACGCTTGCCGGACGAGGTGGTCTTCATTCAGTGTGTGGGGCCGGCCGAGCGCTACTGTAGTCGCATCTGCTGCATCACGGCCCTGAAGAACGCATTGCGCCTCAAGCGTCTGCGTCCCGCCGCCCGCGTCACGGTGCTGTTCAGGGACATCCGCACCTATGGCTTCAAGGAGAACCTGTACACCGAGGCCCGCCGGGCCCGGGTCACCTTCGTCCGCTACGACGAGGCCCATCCGCCGCAGGTCGAGGTCACGCCGGAGGGCTTGCGGATCGCGCTCGCCGAGTCCCAGCTGGGTCGATCGATCGTGCTTCAGCCGGACCTGTTGGTCCTGAGCACGCCGGTAGTCCCGCCGGAGGAGGCGCGCCAGGTCGCCCGCGCGCTCAAGTTGCCGCGGGACGCGGATGGATTCTTCCTCGAGGCCCATGTCAAGCTGCGCCCGGTCGATTTCGCCTCCGAGGGGTTGTTCATGGCCGGGCTGGCGCACTACCCCAAGCTGATGGATGAGACCATCATCCAGGCTCAGGCAGCCGCCGCCCGCGCCGCCCGCGTGTTGTCGCAGACCAGCCGGACGGCAGGCGGCGCGGTGGCCCAGGTCCAGCCCGAGAAGTGCGTCGGCTGTCTGACCTGTGTCCGGGTGTGCCCGTTCGATGTCCCCTCGGTTTCCGGCGAGTTTGTCGGGGTCGGTCAGATCACGGGAGCCGCCTTCATCGAACCGAGCATCTGCCGGGGGTGCGGCACCTGCGTCGCCGCCTGCCCGGCCAAAGCCATCCGCCTGGCGCACTACACCGACGACCAGATCCTGGTCAAGCTGGAAGCGATGTTTGCGGAGGTTGGCCGTGGGGACGTTTGAGCCGGAGATCGCTGCGTTCTGTTGCACCCACTGCGCCTACAATGCCGCCGACCTGGCCGGCAGCCTGCGGCTGCAATATCCTGCGGCGATCAAGGTGATTGAGGTCCCTTGCTCCGGCCGGGTCGACGTGCTCCACTTGTTGCGGGCCTTCGAGGAAGGGGTGGATGCCGCCCTCGTGGCGGGTTGACTGCCTGGCGACTGCCATTACCTGGAGGGTAATGCCAACGCCAAGCGAAGAGTAGCCTACACGCAGCAGCTGCTGCAGGCGATCGGGCTCGAGCCGCAGCGGCTGCGCATGGCCAACCTGTCGTCGGCCATGGCGCACCAGTTTGCCGAGTTCGCCACCAGCCTGACCGAGGAGGTCCAGGCGCTCGGTCCGAGCCCGCTGCGCCGGAATAGGACAAGGCACTCGGGGCCAGAAGGAACAACGGAGATCGCCGATCGATGATGATCCCGCCCACCCCCACCCCTGGGCTCCTCCCCCGACGAAGCGGGGGCGGAAACGTGTCACGCCCGGCCGCGGGGGCACGCGCAACGCCTTCCAGCGCCGATGGCGGGGATCGAACTTAAGGCCCGGGTCCAATCGCTGATGTCGGGCGGGCGGATGTGCGCCGGCCCGAGGAGGTTTGGATGATCGTTGCTGAGCAGAAACCGCTGGAGGAGATCAAAGGCCTGATCGCCGATGCCCGCAAGGTGCTGGTTGTCGGCTGCGGCACCTGCGTCACGGTGTGCTTCGCCGGAGGCGAGAAAGAAGCCGGCATCCTGGCTGCCAGCCTGCGCATGGCCAGCCGGATCGACGGCACCCCGGTGGAGGTTTCCCACGTCACCGTCCAGCGCCAGTGCGAATGGGAGTACATCGATCCCGTCGGCGAGCAGGCGCACGAGGCCGACATCGTGGTCTCGCTGGGCTGCGGCATCGGCGTACAAGCCCTGGCCGAGCGCTTTGCGGACGTGATCGTCGTTCCCGGCCTGAACACCGCCTTCCTCGGCCAGCCGACCGAGCAGGGAGTCTGGGAAGAGCGCTGTGCCGCCTGCGGTTCGTGCCTGCTCGGCCTGACCGGCGGCATTTGCCCGATCGCCCGCTGCGCCAAGCAGCTGCTGAACGGCCCATGCGGCGGCTCACAGAATGGCGAGTGCGAGATCGGCCATGACACCCCGTGCGCCTGGCAGCTGATCTACGACCGGCTGGCGGCGCAGAACCGGCTTCACCTGTTGATGGAGATCCAGCCACCCAAGGACTGGACGACGAGCCGCGATGGCGGCCCGCGCCGCATCACCCGCGAAGACCTCCGCCTGGCGGCGGAAGGCTCGGACTGAGGTCCGGAGGGACAAGATGAGCGAAGGACACCTCAACGGCTACAAGTCCGGCTCGCGACTCGAGCGCATCCTGCGGGCCGGCCACTTCGCCGTCACCGGCGAGCTCGGACCGCCGCAGAACGCCGACCCGGACGTCATCCGCAAGAAGGCCCAGCTGCTCAAGGGCGCCTGCGACGCCGCCAACATTACCGACAATCAGACGGCCATTGTCCGTATGTCCAGCATCGGGGCCGGGACGATCGCCTACCAGGAAGGGCTGGAGCCGATCATCCAGATGACCTGCCGCGACCGCAACCGCCTGGCAATACAGTCGGACCTGCTGGGGGCCTACGCCCTCGGCATGCGCAACGTGCTCTGCCTGACCGGAGATCACCAGTCGTTTGGCAACCATCCCGGCGCCAAGAACGTGCACGACCTGGATTCCATGGGGCTGATCGGGATGGTCAAGGGCCTGCGCGACCAGCGCTGCTTCCAGTGCGGTGATGAGATCAAGGGGATCGAGCCGCGCTTCTTCGTCGGGGCCGCCGAGAACCCGTTCGGCGATCCCTTCGACTGGCGGCCGCACCGGCTGGCCAAGAAGGTCGCCGCCGGCGCAGATTTCATCCAGACCCAGCTGATCTACAACATGGAGCGCTTTGCCGACTTCATGGACAAGGTGCGCAAGCTGGGCGTCCACGAGAAGGTGTATATCCTGGCCGGCATCGGCCCGCTGAAGTCACCCGGCATGGCCAAGTACATGGCCAACGAGGTCCCGGGCATGGACGTGCCCAAGATGTACATCGACCGCATGGAAGAGGCTGCCGCCGGGATCGACAAGGAGGACAAGAAGGCGCGGGCAGCCGCCTGGCGCAGAGAGGGCATCCAGGTCGCTATCGAGCTGATCCAGCAAGCTCGCCAGATTGAAGGCGTCGCGGGGGCGCACGTGATGGCCATCGAATGGGAAGAGGCCGTGAAGACGATCGTCGAGGGCGCCGGCCTGCTGCCGCGCCCCGAGCCAACCCCCCTGCCGGCGGCGGATGCGGCCGCCCCGGCGAGTTGAGGTTGTCATGCAGACGACCATCAGCACCGATTTCGCCCGCAGAATTCAGTCGCAGACCGGCGAGAACGTCTCACTCTGCTACCAGTGCGTCCGCTGCACGAGCGGGTGCCCGCTGGCCGAGCATTTTGACCTGGCGCCCAATCAGGTGATGCGGGCAGCCCAGTTGGGGATGGAGGACGCCATCTTCAACAGCCTCACCCCGTGGCTGTGCGCCTCGTGCCAGACCTGCACCACCCGCTGCCCGCAGGGAATCGATGTCGCCCGTGTCATGGACTACATCATCGAGGAAGCCATCGAACGCGGCCTCGAGCCTAAGGTGCCTGCGGTCGCTTTGTTCAACAAGGTCTTCCTGCGTGACGTCGATCTGCTGGGCCGGTCGTACGAACTGGGCCTGCTGGCGGAGATGAACCTGCGAACCGGGAAGCCTTTCAAGGACATCGACCTCGGCCTGAACCTGCTGCGGCACGGCAAGATCAAGTTCCTGCCGCATATCGTCCGCCGCGGCAAGCGCAAGGCGCCGTTGGCGCCGGCTTCGCGCCCGCCGGACGAAATCGGCTACTACCCGGGCTGCTCACTGCATTCGATGGCCGAGGAATTCGATCAGTCGACTCGGGCCGTGCTTGAGGCCCTCGGCCTGAAGCCCGTCGAGCCCGAGGGCTGGGTGTGCTGCGGCTCGACCCCGGCCCATCGCACCGACCACCGTCTAGCCGTCCAGCTCCCGCTCGAGAGCCTGATCCTATTTGAGCAGGAAGGCCTGAGCGACGTCATCCTGCCCTGCGCCGCGTGTTTCAACCGCTTCCGCGCCGCCACCCGCGACCTGCGCCGTGATCCGGCTCTGCAGGCTGAGCTCGAGCAGGACCTCGGGCAGACCTATCACGACAGCTTGAACATCCTTTCCCTGCTCGACCTGATCCTCGAGCGGGTAGGCCTCGAGGCAGTCGCCCAGCGCCTCGTCAAGCCGCTGGACGGGCTGAAGGTCGTGTGCTACTACGGTTGCCTCCTGACTCGCCCGCCAGGTGTCACCGGCTCGGAGGCCGCCGAGTACCCGATGCAGATGGACCGCCTGTTACAAACGCTGGGTGCGACCGTCCTCGACTGGGATCGAAAGGTCTCCTGCTGTGGCGCCTCGCTTTCGGCGACCCAATCC
>JALHUE010000397.1 GCA_022866145.1 Anaerolineales bacterium
AATGCGAATGGTGACTATCGAACCTGGAGGGGTCATCGGCCCGATTCACGACCATAAAGACAGGCCGAGCATGGTCTACATGCTGCAAGGAACGATCACTGACCACCGAAATGGAGTGGCTAAGGAGTATGGGCCGGCAGTGGGCTGGCCCGAGGATAAGAACACCACGCACTGGTTTGAGAATAGAGGAACGACGCCGGCGGCGGAGATCTCAGTCGATATGGTCAGGCAACAGTAAGCTCAGGCCCGACATTTAACCCGGTCGCCGCCTAACAACTCGCTGAAGCTGACCCGGCGGGCGGCGCGTTCGGTGCCACTTGCTCAGCCCGCCAGCGCGGCCGACAGTCCGGGGAGTCTGCCCGCTTCCGCCGGGCAGCTTAGCTCGAGGCCGTTGGGCGGCGCCGATTCTCGCCCTCCAAACTCGTGCTGTAGAAGGGTAGAAGCCCGCTTCCGATGACACTTCACTTCCTGAACTGCTTCACATGCAACGCTCGCGTGCCAAGTAGTTGGCACACGGGCACACTCTGCCTTCTGGCGGAGACCGCGCAGGGACCTGTGCTCATAGACACAGGGCCCGGCATAGACGACTATGCTCACCCGCCAGGGATCCTTCGTGTGTTCCAGGTCATCACCAAGGTCCCAATGGACGCCGACGAGGCCGCAGTCCGCCAAGTCGCTCGATTGGGGTACAACCCGGAAGACGTGCGTCATGTTGTTCTTACCCACATGCACTTCGACCACTGCGGCGGCCTCCGCGACTTTCCCAACGCTACCGCGCACGTGCATCAGCGTGAATACCAAGCGTTCAGGGGGAGACCGCGTCAGTTCACTGATTTGGCGTATGTTCGCCGCCACGTTGCACATCGCCCGAAGCTCGCCCTGTACGGAGATCAGAGTGAGTCCTGGTATGGCCTACCTGCCGTTCGGTTGCCCTTTCAACCCGAGATGTGGTTGGTGCCTTTGCATGGGCACACGCGTGGCCACTGTGGGGTGGCCATACGCACTGGCGTCGGCTGGCACTTCCATGTGGCGGATGCAGGTCCCGTGGCCCTCGAGGACTATGCGCCTGCGTGGCTGGTCAACTTCGCACTGGGGCCACATACCGACCGCCTTCGCGCCTTTGCCGCGGCGCACCCTGAGGTCCGGATCACCACTGGCCACATGTGGCTGGACTTCTTTGATGGCCAAGAGTCGATCTAGGACGAGGAGACTGTCCTGGCTGGGATGAGCGCCGCCCAACAACTCGCTGAAGCTGACCCGGCGGGCTGGGCCGTAGGTGCCACTTGCTCGGCCCGCCGGCATGCGCGAGAATAGTCGGCAGTCTGCCCGCTTCCGCCGGGCAGCTTAGCTCGAGGCCGTTAGGCGGCTGATGGGGCGGGGCTGTCGACAGTCGAGACGGGAGAGCAGGATGAAACCGGAAACGACGGAAGATGTTCTTGACCTCTTGGACGCTCACTCGACCGCTGCCGCGCTGGGTGCCGCCATGCAACTGGGCCTATTCTGGTTGCTCACGGAGCAGACGCTGAGTGCATCGGACATCGCCGACGCCCTTGGAATTCCCGCGTATCGCTGTCGCTATTGGCTGCAGGTTCTGAGCAGATCCGGTCTCCTCGAGGAGACCTCCAGCGGCTATGCGGCGTCCCCAACGGCGCGGCGGGCCATCCTGGGTGCCTACAGCCAGAGTTCCTGGGCACTCCTGGCAGAAGAGGCTGGACAGCGGTCCCACGCCCTCCGCGATCTAGCTCTGCACATCCCTGATCCTGGTCCGGCGCCGGCGGCTCAGGAGACGCTCTCCTTGGACTACGTCGCGCGGATGTCTGAAAGCGCCGACAGAGCCCGTCGATTCACGCGCATGCTCTATGAGATCCACGGTCCCCTTGCAGATCGGCTCGCGGCGTTGCTGGACCTGAGTTCGGCAACTCGGCTGATGGACCTGGGAGGTGGTTCAGGAGTCGTATCAATGGCCCTGTTGCGCCGGTACCCTCATCTGACCGCTGTGGTCGTGGACATCGAAAACGTCTGCAAAGCTGGGCGCGAGCTCGCGGCCGAGAACTCTCTGGAGGACCGGATCACTTTTCACGCGGCCGATGTCCTCAGAGACAAGTTGCTGTCGGGGTTCGATGTTGTTCTGGAATGCGATGTCAATGTCTACACCGAAGCCCTCTTCCGCAAGGTCCGCGCTGCTCTGAGCCCTGGCGGGCGATTCTTCATCGTCGACTACTTCGCACCAGCACGCGGCGTCGCCCCGCCTTCGCGCGCGCACTGGGCGCTCGAGCGCTCTCTGTCGGACCCTGAATTCAGCTACCCTAGCGCAGCCGCGGCCAAGTCTCTCCTAGAGGAGGTGGGCTTCCGGGTCGTGGCAGAGGGCACCTTGTCGGCGCACGGGGAGACTCCCTCAAGATACGCAAGCGGTCTCTCTGTGATCGAGGCCTGCACATGACGGAGGCTGTCCTCTCTCTCGCTGACGACTCCTAACAACGGCATTCAACGGACGGCGCTTCGCGCCGCCGCTGATGCCGCCACACCTGAACTTCTCGTCGACATCCAGACGATCCACGACAACATGCCCCCAGGAGGATTCGTTGCGCCTATCCTTCCCAATTAGCACGCACGCGGCCCCCGATGTCCCCATTACGACACCCAGCCGCCGCCTAACAACTCGATGGAGCCGACCCGGCCAGCTGCGGCGAATCGGGTTTAAGATAGGTTCCAAGAGCTGGCCGGGCGGCTCATCTCGAGGCCGTTAGGCGGCACGTTCTGCCAGTCCCAGGGAGGTTCTATGCACGAGCTAAGTTCCCAGATTACGCCCCAC
>JALHUE010000398.1 GCA_022866145.1 Anaerolineales bacterium
ATATGACCTCATCCTCCACGCCCGATGAATCAACCCGCCGCCTCCGGCCGTCCGCATCCCAGATCTGGCACACCCAGGAAGGATCGGCTGTGCTGCAGGCGCTGCACACCTCGCCGCAGAATGGCTTGACAGAGCAAGAGGCCCAGGCGCGCCTGCTGGCCCACGGGCTGAACGAGCTGGCGGAAACTCCCCGACCCGGCCTTCTGCACAACCTAATCTCCCAGTTCAACTCTTTCTTGGTGATCGTGCTCCTCATCGCGGCGGCGATCTCGGCCGTGCTCGGCGAATGGACCGAGGCGGTGGTGATTCTGGCCATCGTGATCCTGAACGCCGTGTTGGGCGTGATCCAGGAGCATCGGGCCGAGCAGGCGCTGGCGGCTCTGCGCCGGCTCTCGGCGCCCGAGGCGCATGTGATCCGCAGTGGACACCGCCAGAGCGTGCCCGCTCGGGAGTTGGTGCCCGGGGACATCGTCCTGCTCGAAGCCGGCAACTACATCCCGGCTGACCTGCGGCTGATCGAGAGCGTCAACCTGCGCATCGAAGAAGCGGCGCTGACCGGGGAGTCGGTCGCCGTCGAGAAGGACGCCACCGTCGTGCTGCGGCAGGACATCAATCTGGGCGACCGGCGCAACACCGCTTTCATGGGCACGCTCATCAGCTACGGCCGGGGGCGCGGGGTGGTGGTCAGCACGGGCATGCTGACTCAGATCGGCCTGATTGCCACCATGCTGCAGTCGGTGCAGCAGGAGGACACACCGCTGCAGCGCAGGCTGAACCAGCTCGGGCGAGTGCTGGGCTGGGCGGCGTTGGCGGTCTGCGGCGTGGTATTTCTGGTGGGCTGGCTGCGCGGCAACCCGCCGTTGGAGATGTTCATTGTGGCCGTCAGCCTGGCGGTGGCGGCGGTCCCCGAAGGCCTGCCGGCGGTGGTCACCGTGACTCTGGCGCTGGGTATGCGCGAGATGATCACCCGCCACGTGCTGATCCGGCGCCTGTCGTCGGTCGAGACCCTTGGCTCGACCACGGTAATCTGTTCCGACAAGACCGGGACGCTGACACAGAACCAAATGACCGTCACCCGCGCCTGGGTCGACGGCGCGCTGGTGGAAGTCGGTGCGGCCGGCCCGGACGGCCGGGCGGCGCTGCGCCAGGATGGCCAGGCGCTGGACCTCGCCCGGCTGCCGGGGCTGGCCACGGCGCTGTGGGTGGCGCTGCTGGCCAACGACGCCGTGCTCGAACCCGGGGAGGGCGACTCTTCGACGCCGCGGCTGGTAGGTGACCCCACGGAAGCCGCGCTGCTACTGGCCGCCGTGCGCGCCGGCGCCGATCCGACGGCGATGGGCCTGGCGTATCCCCGCATCCAGGAAGTCCCCTTCGACTCGGGGCGCAAGCGCATGACGACCATCCATGCGGTGCGTGACCCGCGTCCGGATGATCTCGGCCCGTTCCACGATGCCTCACGGCGCGAGCACAGCCTGATCGCCCTCAAAGGCGCCCCGGACATCGTGCTCGGCCTGTGCACGTTGCGCCAGACCGCCGACGACCAGGTGGCGCCGCTCAGTGAGGCCGAGCGCCAGCGGGTGTTCGAGGCCATCAACGCCATGACGCGGGATGCGCTGCGTGTGCTGGCGGTGGCCTACCGGGTGCAGCCGGAGCCGGTTGCCGAGGTGCTCCCCGAGGCGATCGAGCGTGAGTTGGTCTTCGTCGGTCTGTTTGGCATGATCGATCCGCCACGGCCGGAAGTCCCTGCCGCTATCCGTCTGGCGCAGCGCGCCGGGCTGCGCTCGGTGATGATCACCGGCGACTACCCAGAGACGGCGCGCGCCATCGCCGAGCAGATCGGGCTGATCCGCCCTGGGCAGGGTGTGGTCACGGGAGGCGACCTGGATGAAATGGATGACGCTGCCCTGGCGGCGGCCGTCATGCACAACGATGTCTACGCCCGGGTCTCTCCCGAACACAAGACGCGCATCGTCGAGGGGCTGAAGGCCAACGCACAGGTCGTCGCCATGACGGGCGACGGGGTGAACGACGCGCCGGCGCTCAAACGGGCGGATATCGGCGTCGGAATGGGAATTACCGGGACCGATGTCGTCAAGGAAACCGCTGACATGGTGTTGACTGACGACAACTTCGCTAGCATCGTCGCCGCCGTCGAACAGGGCCGGGTGATCTACTCGAACATCCGCAAGTTCGTCTACTACCTGTTGTCGTGCAACGTCGCCGAACTGGTGACCATCTTCGTGGCCATTCTGGCCGGTCTGCCCTCGCCGCTGACGGCCATCCAGCTGCTGTGGCTGAACCTGATCACCGACGGCGCGCCAGCGCTCGCCCTCGGGCTGGAGAAGGGCGATCCGGACATCATGCTCCAGCCGCCGCGGCCGGCGAGCGAACCGATCATCAATCGGCCGATGTGGGGCGGCATCGCCGTGCAGACCGTTGCCATCAGCACCATCACGCTAGCGGCTTTCGTCGTTGGCCTGGGGATGCAGGGCGGGGTTGCCCTGGCCAGCACGATGGCTTTCGCCACGCTGTCGGCCTCGGAGCTGCTACGGGCCTTCACCTCGCGCTCCGAGCGCTACTCACTGTTCAAGATCGGTGTGTTCAGCAACAAGACGATGGTGGCGGCGGTCGGCATCTCGCTGGTGCTGCTGCTGGCGGTCATCTACCTGCCCATGCTGCAGTCGGCCTTCAACACGGTTCCGCTGGCGTGGGAGTCGTGGCGTGTCATGCTGCCGCTGATGCTGATCCCGTCGGTTGTGGCCGAGACGATGAAGTGGGTGCTGCGCCGGCGCGGCGCAGCGACCGGTGCGAGTGTAGCGAGCCCCGCAGGCTAACCCTCCGGCACGGCTGTCGACGGCAAGGCAGATGTTGCGAAGCAGCCGGGACGCGGCCGAGGCGCTCGGTGCAGGTCAGTCCTGCGGCGGGACGTCGGCCTGTGGATCGGCCTCGACCAGGCTGCGATACAGCTCCGGCCGGCGATCGGCCATCAGATCCAGCTCGTACTCGCCGGGGATGAACAGCCGCTCCTTGTGATCGGCGCGGGTCAGGTCGATATCGGCCACCAGCAGCGCCTCGGCCGCCCCGTCGGCCTCCTGCAAGACCTCGCCA
>JALHUE010000399.1 GCA_022866145.1 Anaerolineales bacterium
TGGTCATGGCGTCTCCTCAAACTGGAAGGTCCAAAGGTAGTCCGTCAGTGCCCACATCTGTGCCTCGGTCAGCACGGGTCCCCAGTAAGGCATCCCAGTGCCCATCCCTCCCCGCAGGATCTTCCCCTGCAGCAGTGCCGAACTCGCCCCGAGCATGATCGAGGAATCCGTGAAATCGGCCGGGGAGGGGGGGCGACCGTCGGCGAGGTGTGAGGCCGATGCGGCGGGGATCCCAGCCGCGGCCATCATGACGCCGTCGCCGGCGCCGCCCTCGCCGTGGCAAGCGGCGCAATTCTGCGCGAAGAGCGCCCGCCCTTCGCCCAGCGCCTCGTCGGTCGTTGTCGAGCGCCACAGGTATGCGACGAGGTCCCACACCCGAGAGTCGCTCAGACCTCGCGTGGATGGATCGAGGCGCAGCGTCTGCCACGTCTCGGCGGGGGCGCGGCGGACGAAGTCCTGACGCGATCGAAGCCCTGCGGGCATCTCGATCCCCAGAGCCTCTCCCCGCTCAGCTGATGGCCGCACGCTAGGCACGGCCGATGCAGGGTGGGGCGCATCGATGTCTATTCCAAGACTCAGGTACAAGGGATCCTGAACCTCGGCCACCACCGGCTGACCGCCCGAAACCTCGATGACGCCACGCATGCGCCAATGATTCGGACCGCACCAGCGGGTGCAGTAGAAAGTGTACGTGCCGGGCTGATCGAAGGTCAGCGTCGTCTCCACGACCTGACCTGGAGGCAGGTCGAGCGGGGCCTCGTCGCTTCGCCCGATGGCAAATCCGTGGACGACATCGTCGGAGACCAGGCGTAGGCGGAGCGGGGACCCGACGCTGGCGCGCAGTGTTCCCGGAAGCCAGCCGCCTTCTTCGCTCACCCGGCCGTGAATTGTCGGGGTCGAGGTGGAGCTTCGCGCCGCCCACCAGGCCGCGGCAAGCGCCAGCGGGACTACGATGACCGCCAGCGCCAAGGCGATGCGGGCGAAGTGCTCGGAGCTCAGGCGACGAAAACCCACAACAGCCCCGCGGTGACGATGAGGGAAAAACCCCAAACCGGAATCGCCATCCGGACTCCGCCGGCGAGCTCATCGGCGACGGCCCGGACGTGACGGCTCGACCAGGCCAGCCCTACGAGCAAGATAGCAATCAGCGCCCACGAGGCGAGGCCGCCACCCACAGGCGTCCACGGCATCGACGCAGTGCCAAGGAGGTCCCAGCCGAGGCCGATGGGGTCGGAGAGGACAGGCAAGATGTAGGAGGCGTTGGCCAGGACGAACCCGAGGCTGAAGGCGGCCCAGGCGGCGAGGCCGAGTGGGACGAGCGCCGGTGCGAATCTCCGCAGGCTCTCCTGCGCCGGGAGCCGAGGGCTGGCCGTCAATTGTCCAAAGCGTGTCGCGGCCAGGAACAAGCCTGGGACCAACACGACGGTGATCAGCAGGAACCCGGCGGCATAGGCCAGCCAGGATGGACTGCCGACCGCAGCCGCCGCCGAGCGCAACGTGCTCGACGGGCCCATCAGGACGAAGGCGTAAACCAAGGCGCTGCCGATCAGGACTAGGCTCTTGAAGGCTTCATCCAGACGGACGCGGGACGTGGGCTGAAGATCGGCCCCCATCGGCCGCAGGTTGATGGCGACGTTGTCGAGTGGGCAGGTACGCAGGCACTCCAGGCAGACGCCGCAGGACACGTTGGTGGTGAGAGCTGCAGGGAACGCCATCCACGGGCAGCCATACCCGTCGGCACTGCCGGTGTAACAGGTCTTGATGGTGTGCCCGGCGCAGACCCGCGGATCGCGCACGCGGACTTCCAGGGGAGCGGCCTGGGCATACAGGCCGATGAACCCACCGACCGGGCACAGGTACCGGCAGAACGACCGCCTCTCGAAGACCAGGCTGATGGCGATGGCGACAAGCACCAGGCCGGCGAGCAGCAACGCGGTCAACCTGGGCTGAGTGAGGATAGGGAGGCTGAACAGCGCCACGAGCACGAAGGCCGCGTTCTGGACCCACAGTCCTCGCAAGCGGCGCGGCCAGGGCAGCCCCAGGCCCAATCCGCCGCCGCGCGGTCGTAGCAAAGCGCCGCGCTGCAGCCATTCCCCCGGCAAAGGTAGTGGGCAGACGCCGCACCACAGCCTCCCGAAGAACGGTACGGCCACGATCATCAGCGCTGCCCACCAGGCGATCCATACCAGTACCGTGGCTGGATTGCGGCTCCCAACGGGTGTGCCGAGCAGCCCGGCGACAATCACCAACA
>JALHUE010000400.1 GCA_022866145.1 Anaerolineales bacterium
CCAGCGCCCCGCTCAGCAGCATGAAGAATAGGCCGAGCGATACGGTCAGGTCGGTCGCCAGGCTGCTGTTTCCCTCGCGCACTGCCGCAAGCAAGGCCAGGCCGACGCCCAACCACACGAAGAAGTACTCGACGACGGGCAAGCTGGCCAGGGCGTACCGAAGCGAAGTGACGACGGCGGTCAGGATCGGGATCAGCCCGTTGCGCAGAACATGCCGCCAGAGTAGCACGCCTGGCCTCAGGCCTTTGGCTTTGGCTGTCCTCACATAGTCCGCGGACAGGACGCTGCGAGTGGTGAGATAAGTGACACTCGTGAGCTGCGCCAGCGGGCGAGTCGCCAGCACCAGCGCCGGCATGAGCAGGTGCCAATCCAGCCCGTAACCCGTGGCCGGCAGCACGGTGATCCCGAAGGTCCGGTGCACCTGGATGTTGACCACCCACAGGATCATCCCCAGCAGGAAGCTGGGGATCGACATCCCCAGGACGGCGGTCAGCACGATCCACGACGATCCCGCGGGGCGCCGCAGAGCGGCGAAGATCCCAAGCGGGATACCAATCACGATGGCGATCCCCAACGCCGCCGCGAGCAGCACCGCGCTGTGCCCGATCAAGCGCAGGACGACCGAATACCAGGCGACTTCCTGCTTCTGCCAGGTGTAGGTTTCGGGATGATGAAACACCCAGTCCGCCGTCGCTCCGACCGCGGCGACGGCGGACTGGATGGGTTGAGCGGCCAAGCCGTCGACGACGCGGCCATACATGATCATGCCCCATTGGGTGAGAAAGGCGATGACCAGCAGTGTGGCCAAGCCGACAACGATCCGCCGCGCGATTCGCCGCAGGCCGGCGTGGGTTGCGGTGCGTCCGGTCGGGAGAGCTATGCCCTCTGCAACAGCTGTCATTCGTTCTTCCCGGACTCCGTTGGCATGCTCATCGACCGCCCGGCGGCGGAACAAGACGCCCAGGTGGATGCCCTGAGCGGCCTGAGACTGGAGGCCCCGAGATCTGGCCCCGCAGATAAATTCCCCCAGCCGGGGGCCGGGGGACCTGCTGTCGAGAGCACATTACCCAGTTGGCACTCCAGCGAATGCAGCAAGTGATGGACCAACCGTCGGGCAGTCTAGCATAGGACCGGCATGCCAACAACGTTTCTGGAAACGGCATGCCGATTGCCGCCGCCGGCGTCGCCAACGCCCGTTCAGCCGAAGAAACCCCGATGATGCTTGGCCGGCCACAGCATCCGGACTGAACTCATCCATGATGAGTTCTCCGCCTGCTGGAGGCATTCGATGTCCGAGCCGGAACGATTGCGCCTGATGGCCGTGCTGGCCCACCCCGACGACGAGGCGGCCGGCATAGGAAGCGCCTTCGCCTACTCCGGCCGGAGCGGCGTGCAGACCGCGCTGCTGATGGCGACCCGCGCCGAGCGCGGTTGGAGGGGTCCGCCACAAGATGATCCTGGGCCGCAGGCCATCGCCGAGCTCCGGACGGGCGAGCTGGAGGCCGTGCCTGCAATTCTGGGGATCGAGGAAATCGCATACCTGGGCTGTATGGACGGCCACCTCGATTGAGCCGATCCGGACCAAGTCATCCACCGGATCGGGGCTCACTTGCGCCGCCTCCGGCCCCAGGTGGGAGCAGCCTTCCCGCCGGATGGAACCTACGGGCATCCCGACCCTATCGCCATCTCGCAGTTGACCGCGGCCGCCCTGGTGTGCGCCGCCGAAGCCTCCTTCTCCCCGGCAGGCGACCGACCGCACCGAGCGTCGAAGTTCTACTACATGATCGACACCCAAGAGGTCCTCCAGGCATATCAGCAGATCGCTGGGAACCTGGTGATGGAGGCCGACGGAGTCGTGCGCCGCGCCGTGTACTGGAACGATTGGACCATCACGACCTGCTTACCCAGCGAGCCCCATTGGGAGACCACCCTCCGAGCGCAGCTTTGCCATCGCAGCCAGCTGCCCGGTTTCGGCGCCCCGGAACGACTGCCCGAGGATCTGCTGCGTCGAGTGCTCACCGGAGGCACCTTCTACCGGGCGTACTCGCTGGTCAACGGCGGTCGCACTCTGGAGACCGATCTCTTCGCCGGGATTCGCTGAATTGCAGTCTAGTCCCGACCGGCGGAACGCCATCTCGCCAACAGTGGACCGCCAGATGCCGGCGGTCTGTCGGTAGGCGGACAATGCCGGCCGCCCTCGTGTTGGAGTTCTTCGGGGGATGCTCGGCGCCACCAGCCTTCGTCGGCGACCGGGCAGAATCCGCCTGCAAACCAAGGTGGGTTAGCGAGCTTCGGGCACGCCTCGTCTGCCAAATCGGGGTTCGTGCCGACTGGCGCCGTCGGTCCCCCTGTGCGTCGAGCGCCGACCCACCCATCTAATCCCCTGCCAGCGCCAGGAACACATCCTCCAGCGTGGGCCGCATCCGGACCAGGTGCGCACCGGACAGGCCACCGGCCTGCAGAAGTTGCTCCAGCGATCTGGGGTCGAAGGACGGATCCGTGATGGCCCGCAGATGGTCGGAAGCCAGCGTCGTCCGCCTGACGCCCGGGGCTGCCTGCACAAGATCCAGCCCGCGCAGCAGGGGTGAGGCGAAGACATCCCAGGCCTCGCCCTGGAGCGCAGTCCGCTTGAGCTCCGAGGGGGCGTCCATCGCCAACAGCCGGCCCCTGCGCAGGATGCCGACGCGCTGGCAGTATTCCGCCTCGTCCATGTGATGGGTAGACACCAGCGCCGTCACGCCCCGATCGGCCAGGTCATAGATGCGGTTCCAGAACATGCGGCGGGCGATGGGATCGACACCGCTCGTCGGTTCATCCAGAAAGACGAACACCGGTCGGTGGACGATCGCCACGGCCAGCGCCAGCCGCTGGCGCCAGCCGATGGGCAGTTCGCCGGCGCGCAGGGTCGAGACCGAGGACAGCTCGACCAACTCGAGGGCCGCCTCCACCTGGGCCGGATCCTGCACACCATACACGCCGGCGTAGAACTGCAGGTTTTCACGTGCGGTGAGTTCGTCGTACAGCGCGAAGCGCTGCGACATGTAGCCCACCTGGCGCCGGATGGCCTCGGCCTCGGTGCGGATGTCGTGCCCCAGCAGCCGGGCCGTCCCTGCGCTTGGGTGCAGCAGGCCGAGCAGCATGCGGATGGTCGTCGTCTTGCCAGAGCCGTTCGGGCCAAGCAGCCCCACCACTTCTCCGGCGCGGAC
>JALHUE010000401.1 GCA_022866145.1 Anaerolineales bacterium
ATGCGGTGCTTGATTACTGGCTGGGCTGAGAGGCAGCTGGGCCTTGAATGGGGGTATTTTGGGGTATAATGTCCGGTATTCGGTGAGACGGCTTGCCAGTTGCGGCTCCTCTGCATGCCTCGACGGCATTTCCCTCCTTCCTCTTGCCCTCCGCCCCGAGTCGGCCACCCGGATATTCTGGGGAGAACCGATCCAGCTCTGCGCAAGGGTCACCCGGCCCTCGAATACCCATCGTGACCGACGGGTCTCGCCGCGCGGCCCCTAGCGGCTCGCACTGCCCGACCATAGACATCGTTTGCGTCTTGTCTTGCCCTGCAAGGCAGATCCAGGGGAGTGGCCCATGAAGAACAACTGGCGAATCGTCCTGCTTGGCGGCGTCCTGGGGGGCCTGCTCCTCCTGATCGGGGCGGGCCTCTACTTCTGGGCGCGCCGGCTGCCGACCGCAGATGCAGCGCTGCCTCCAGGTGGCACCCTGCGCGTGGCAATCGTCGAACCGGAACCGGGTATCGACGTTCCCGCCCACGGGCACACGACCGTCTCGGCCGCTGCCAATGGCCCGTCGCAGATCTCCTCATTCGAGTTGTGGGTCGACGGGGGCCTGGTAGGAACGCATCTGATTCCTGAATCAGGGCTTTCGTCGGTTGGCGCGGCCACTTGGGGTTGGGAGCCCAATAGCGAGGGTCAGCACGTCCTGGTCGTCCGCGCACTAGACGTCCGAGGTGAGAGCGCCTACTCGAATGCCATGATCCTCAACGCCCAGGTGGGGTTGGATTCGCCGATCCGCTCCTTGCTACCCCTGCCTACCCCAACAGTGACAGGACCGCCTGCACCGCCCGCGTCTTCGGCCTCAGCTGGAGGTCTACCCCTTGGCAAACCATCCGGTTTGTCGTACTGGATCGACTCGCTCGGCAGCCCAGCTTTGCCCGCGGCTCCCGAGCTGGACACCGGCGCCAGCGGCTGTTCGCGTCAGCTGATCGTCACCGATCATGCCAAGAATGAGACAGGTTTCTTCATCTACCGGCTGGACCCGGGCGCCTCCGACTTTGTCCGCATCGCCACGTTGGGCGCCAACAAGGCGGCTCTGCCGTTTCGCTACGAAGAGGCGGGCACCGCAGGGCACGCCGAGTACTACGTCTCGGCCTTCAACCCAGCGGGCGAATCGCCGAGCAAACCCGGCGCGGCTGACATCTCTTCCAGCGATTGCCCCGCCGCACCCGACTCCTCAATCCGCCTTTCGGGCGCCCGCATCCGGACGAGTACGCCCGTCGACCGCCTCTACTGCTATCTCTCGGTAGGCAAAGGTCCTTGGGCTCGTTTCCCGGCAGACGACGGCGCATTCGTCTCGCTGACCGGCGACTCGTTCGACATGGCACCCTTCGTCCCGCCGCTTGGGGGAGCCCTTCCGCCCTCGGGGCTCGACCTCGACTTGGATTGCTGGGGATGGAGCGGCGGGGAACTCGTCGATCTGGGGACTGGCACGGGCAAGATTGCGCCGGGCGTGGGCGATGCGCCTTTCGAAGTTCCGGGATCGTCCTTCGCGTTGACTGGTGTCCTTTCATTTCCGGCAGCCATCCCTTCGACGATGGGCGGCACGCCGCCTCCCACGCCAGCACCCGCGCCGGTTTATCTGATGCCGGCTCACAACTTCAACAGCACCGTGAGCGTCTCCGATTGCGCCTCCCACGTCCCCGCCGAGGCTTCCGCCCTGGGGGCTCTGCTCTGCGGCAGCGCCATTGGCGGAGGCAACATCGTGCTCATCTGGGACTGGACACCCACCTGCTTGTTCCCGGTCGAAGGCTCCAAGATCGCCTGCAGCGCCTACACGACGGACATCGAGGGTTTCCATATCTACCGCTACCCTGCGCCGGGAACGGCGGGCAAGCCGGCCTTATTCCGCACCGTGAGCGGCCGCGACTGGCACATGAAGGGATTCCCGGTCGAGGCCCTCGAAATGTATCCTGTGCGCTACAGCGTCCGTGCCTTCAAGGGCTCGTATGAATCCCCGGACAGCAACTTGTTCTTCCGCGGCATCGACGCCGTGCCGACGACGACCGTCCGCCTCATGGCCGACAGCCTCAATTCGTCCACAATAATTTGGAGCGATACCTCGGACTGTGGTGATTACCCTGGGTTGGGCTCGCGGGAGGTCTTCGCTGTGCCCCCGATTATCCTCTCCGGGTTCGATCAAGCCTGGTCGTCCGACTCGTGCGCTGAATCCTATGCCTATCAGGGCCAGGTCCATTTCAAGCTCCCTGAGCGGACCTCGGTTGGCCCCCTCTACAAGGCAACATTGACCTACAAGCGAAGGGGCACGACGACGGAGGGACTTTCGCTCGGCCCCGACGCCTCCTGTGCCAGCCTCCTCTCTTTCGGCACAGCCGGCAAGACCGACCAGGCGTGGATCACGGCGGCCGAGCCGTACAAGGACCTGCCGGCCAGCGGCTCGAGCTTCAGCATCGACGTGACCGGCGCAGTGCGACGCTGGTGGGAAGGGGAGCCCAACTACGGACTCGCCTTCACACCGCCGGATGTCTCCTTTGCTCCAGGCACGCAGACCTGCTACTCCACCTACGAAGGTTTCGTGCTCGAGGTAACCTACTTCAATGAATCCTAGCCTGTCGTGCCGCACGCTTGTGTTCAGGGACGGAACCGAGGGGACCAGATGAAACTCAACCTGTACGCGTGGGTCATGACTGCCTGTGTGCTTGGACTCAGTGCCTGTGCCGTCGTTCCGACAGCCGGGGTCCCGGGTCCTTCCGTGTGGATCGACGCGCCGCTGATCGGCGAGCTTCCCGCCAGTGGAACGATCGGACTCGTTGTGCACGCCGGTGGCGCCTCCGCGGTCTCATCGTTTGAGATGCGAGTCAACGATTCCGTCATCGACCAGATTGATGCCGGCTCGGATCCCCGCGTGGCTGTGCGCGGTTCGCCTGCGCTGTGGACGCTGAGGACACCCTGGACGCCCCCCGGTCCGGGCACCTACCGCCTGGCGATCCGGGCGGAAGATCCTGAGGGCAGATGGGGAGACCCGGCGATCCTCCTGTTCACCAGCCAGGCAGCGACACCGACGGAGGCGGCCACGGCTCTGCCAACCGCCACGGGCACGTCGGCGCCCACGCTGACGCCCACACCCAGCCCTCTGGCCATCGGCCAGCCTTCGTTTTCCCCCGAACGTGCCTATTACCATGGCACGAGTTGTGGTGCGACACAGCTTTCCGTCACCGTCGGAGTCAGCCACCCGTCGGCCGGCTCAAGCGTGGATCTCTTCTACCGCTTCAAGAACGCGGCGACGGGCGAGGCCGGCGAATGGCAAGGAGAGCGGATGAATCCCTCACCCTCCGGCACCTTCGCTCGGACCTTGTCCTTCGCCGGCGCCTCGGGTGGCGTCCTTTCGACGTTTCCGGAGGTGGGCCTCCAGGTTCAGTTTGTCCTCACCGACGCCTCCGGCAAGCAAGTGCGCAGTGAGGTGATGAGCCCGGTCGGACTGTCTCCCTGCCAATGAGCCCGATGCACGTCTGGGCGGGGCTCGATTCAGCCAGTCATCGGTGAAGACGGGTGCAGGCGAGGGAGCCTATGTGCGGAGCCGACTGAGCTAGCGTTTCGGAGATGAATGTGTCAACCACAGTCTTGGTAGGATACGCAACACGCTACGGCTCAACCCAAGAAGTTGCTGAGGCAATCGCGGCCACGTTCCGCGAATGTGGGCTTGCGGTGGATGTCCAGCAGATGCGGGAAGTGCGCTCAATCGAAGGGTACGGCGCGGCCGTGCTGGGAGCGCCGCTCTTCATGTTTCGTTGGCACAAGGACGCGCTCGGCTTTCTGTCGCGCCACCGCCAAGCCCTACTGGGCCAGCCAGTGGCAGTCTTCGCTCTCGGCCCAGTCCACAATCCTCATGATGAGAAGGAATGGCAGGATTCGCGGGACCAACTCGATAAGGAGCTGGCAAAGTTCCCCTGGTTCAAACCGGTCGCCCTTGAGATGTTTGGCGGCAAGTATGAACCAGCCAATCTTCGCTTCCCCCTCAACAAGCTAGCGGGGAAGGAGCCAGCAAGCGACATCAGGGACTGGACGGCGATCCGCACCTGGGCAAGCGATCTGCCTCCGCAACTTGAGCCTCGTCCACCACAAGCGAGCGGTCCTGCCTAAGTCCAGCCGCCCAACATCTATGAAAGCGCTGCTGTCAAGGGGCGCTAGGCAGTAGCACCCCCGGTTCCCAGTTCGAAGCGAGCTATCCCCGAAACATCTATTCGCCGTCAGAGCGGCATGAGCAAGTCCAGCAGGTGCTAGGCAATCAACTCACGTACCTCGGAGGGTACAAGTTGGGCACGCCCTTGCAC
>JALHUE010000402.1 GCA_022866145.1 Anaerolineales bacterium
GCTGCCGTTGCTCCAGCCGATCGGGCAAGTCGGGCGCTGCTATATCGTCGCCGAAGCCCCGGATGGCGTGTATCTGGTGGACCAGCACGCGGCGCATGAACGGGTGCTGTTCGAGTCGTGGATGGGCCAGCAGGCGCAAGGGCAAGTCCCGATGCAACGCCTGCTTGAGGCTGTCGTGGTCGACCTGACTCCGGCCCAGGCAGACCTCCTGCTCCCCCAGGTCGACGGCCTGCGCCATCTGGGGTTCGACCTGGAGCCCTTCGGGGGCAGCGCCTTCCGACTGCGCGCCTTGCCGCAGCTTCTCGCCAACCTGGATCCGGCCCAGGCCTTGCGGGTACTGGTCGAGGACTTCGAGGAGGATGAGCGCCCGCTGCAGAGCGAGGTCGAGCAGCGGATCGCCGGGCGGGTGTGCAAGCGGGCGGCGATCAAAGCCGGGCAGCTGTTGTCCCTCGGCGAGCAGGCAGAACTGCTTCGGCAACTGGAGGCTTGCAGTCTCCCGCGGACTTGTCCTCACGGCAGGCCGACGATGCTGCACATCTCCTTGGATTCCCTGGAGCGCCAGTTCGGCCGAAAAGGCTGAGGGCCACTCGAGGCTGGTGCCTGCCGGAAGGGGACGGCGCTGCGCCACTGGGCGCGGGGCTTGTGTGGGCACTCCCATTGAAAGTCCGACCGAACTGCACAAGGAGACCCAGGCCGAATCCGGCAGCGGTTTGGCACCGAGGCGGGCGCGCCGATGGTGTAGTTCCCGCCGGGCAGGCTGGGCGCGACGCCCTAGGCTGGAGCGGGCGTGACCGTGGGTGGAGCCGGGGGATCCCGCGGGCCGACCGGCAGGAGCACGGTGAAGGTGCTGCCGACCCCGACTTCGCTCTCCAACGTCACCCGGCCCCCATGGTTCTCGACGATGCGCTTGGCGATGGTCAGGCCAAGGCCGGTGCCCGCGGTGGTGGACTCTTGCTCGGGCACCCGGTAGAAGCGTTCGAAGATATGGGCAATGCTGTCGGGCGGGATGCCGCGGCCGCTGTCGCGAACGCTCAGCTCCGCCAGGTCGCCCTGGCGCAACAGCCCGACGGCCACGACCCCGCCTCGATGGTTGAACTTCATGGCGTTGGTGAGCAGGTTGAGCACCAACTGTTTCAGCCGGTTGCGGTCACCGTGCACCGGGGGGATGTCGCGGTCGGTGTGCTCTTCGAGCCGGATCTGCTCGGCCTCGGCCAAAGGCCGGATGATCTCCAGGCACTCGGTAATCAGGCCTCCCAGATGGACCGGCTCGCGGGTCATGCGGACGCGTCCAGACTCCAGGCGCGAGAGTTCGAGGAAGTCCGTGGCCATCTCGTTCAGCCGCCGGACCTCGGATTGCACCGTCGCACCCAGCTTGGAGCGCTGATCCTCCGGCAGATCGGGGCGTTGGAGCAGGTAGGAGGCCGCGGTCAGCGAGGCCAGCGGCGTTCGGAGTTCATGTACCATCTCGGCGATCAGGTCGCTCTGCTGGAACAAGCGGCTGTTCTCAATGGCCACGGCCGCCTGCGCTGCCAGGGTCTGCAACAGACGGACATCGTCCTCATCGAACATCCCCTGTCGCTTGTTGACGACCTCGATGACTCCGATGGTCTTGTCTTTGGTCCGCAATGGCGCCGCCAGCACGTTTCGGGTCTGGAATCGAGTGAGGACGTCGACCTCGCGGAAGAAGCGGGCATCGCGTAGAACATCGTCCACCAGGATCGACTTGCCCTCGGTGAAGACCCACCCGGCGATGCTGTTGGTCACCGGGATGGGGGTCTTGCCCATGGCTTCATCGATCCCGGCGGTCGCGGCTTCGAAATACAGATGATGCGTTTCAACGTCGTAGAGCAGCAAGGAGGCGGCTTCGGCCTCTGTCAGCTCCGCCGCCACTTCGACGATCCGCCCGAGAAGCGAGTCCAGCTCCAGCGTCGAGGCAAGGTCCGAGGAGGTCTCCAACAGACGCTCGTAGCGCTGATAGACGCGGGGGTAGTTGCGAAGGGCGGCCGTGTCGGACACCGGCCTAGAGGGGAGTTCGGTCACACAGCACCTCGCGCACGAGCGCAGCCAGCACCTCGGCCGCTTCCTCTTGGAGGACTTGGGCCGCCCGGCAGTCCAGGTAGGTAGGCTGGCGGTTAATGATAATCAAATCGGCTCCTGCCGATACGGCCTCGAAGGGAGGACTGGCGGCCGGTTTGACCTCGAGGGAGGAGCCGACCACCCGACATAGATCGCGCTCCCGCACCCATTGCCAGGCGCCTTGGCATGCGGCATGCGGCATCTCTTCTCCGAACACGATCACCTTCGGCTTGACGATCCAGCCGCAGGCCTGACAGCGCGGGATCCATCCGGATTCGAGCCATCGCTCCGCCAGCTGGGCCGTGGAGAACACGGCGAAGCAGGCCGTACAGGTCGCCTGGCGGAAAATGCCGTGCAGCTCCACTACCTGCCCCGAGCCGGCCTGCCGGTGAAAGTCGTCGAAGTTCTGAGGGATCGCGGCCCTCAGCCGGCCCGCCTGCTCGAGGGCCGCCAGCGCCACGTTGGCCGGATTGGGCCGGGCGTGCCTCAGGCAGGCTGCCAGGGGGGCGGACCCTCTCGAAGAAGCACTCGGGCTGATAGCGGATGGCGGGCAGGGAGGCGACGGCCATCGGATCGCGGTCCCTCCACAAGCCCGAGCCGGAGGAGCGAAGGTCGGGGATCCCGGAGCCCGTCGAGATGGCAGCCCCAGCAAGAGCCAGGGCGCTGTGGGCGGCATGGATCATCTTGGCGGCAATCTGCGTATTGGCTCGATGGGGTGAGGTCCCCACCACGGGCTAGTTCTCCTTGAGCTGGAGGAGGGTAGCTAGGCGGGAGGCGAGTTTGCGGATCTGATCGCCGACCAGGGAGTTCGGGTGCAGCAGGACGAGCGGGGTTCCATTCTGATCGGCCTGATGGGCTTGCTCCGGCGCAGGAGACACCAGGCCGGCCAGCTCGATCCCCAGCTCGGCTTCGACCTGTTGCCAGGGGAGCTGCAGGCTCGTTCGCTCGCGGGTCATCAGGGCCAGGCTGATCTTGTGGCGATTGATCCCGCTCTGCTGCAGGTCGTCGAGCAGGTTGCGAGCCAGCGACGTCGACGGGTACACCGGTTCGACCATCAGGACCGCCCGGTCACTCATGTTCAGCAGTGGGACCACGTGCGGGCGCATGCCATTGCCCAGGTCCAACACCACCAGCGTGCAGATCGTCGACAGGTTCTTGACGACAGCTTCCATCTGGGGGATGGCCTGGTCGAGTTCCGTCTCCCGGGGCCGGGCTGAGGTCATCAGCACCCGGATGCCGGTGTTGTGGTCGGTCAACGCCGACTCAACCGAACGCAGGTGGATGTCCTTCAGTGAACGGGTGAGCAGGTTCGACAGGGCGGGGGTCTCGGCCAGCCCCAAGCTGAGGGCCATCGATCCCCCGCCGGGGTTCATCTCAGCCAGGACAACATCCTGCCCGAGGCCCTTCAGCACGACTGAGATGTTGATGGACAGGGTGCTCGTACCCACGCCCCCGCGGGCTCCAAGGAAGGACAGCACCTTGGCCTTCTCGACTGGGGTAGACTGAGTCTGGACCGAGCGAGCCAGGACGGCCTTCACATGGGCGGAGAGCTCTGCCGGATGGGTCGGCTTGGTCAGATAGTCGTCGACCCCGGCCTCGAATCCGGCGACTTTGTCGTCGACCATGGTCTTGGCCGTGAACATGATGATCGGGATGTGAGCCAACGCCGGGTCCGCCCGCAGGCGCCGGGTCACCTCGTAGCCGTCCATGTCCGGCATCATGACGTCGAGCAGGATCAGGTCCGGGCGCTCGGCGGCGGCCTTGTTCAGCCCCAGCGATCCGTTGCTCGCCACGGCGATTGAGTAGCCCTGCCGCTCGAGCATCAAGCCGACCAGTTTCAGCGTGTCGATATCGTCGTCGACGATCAGTATCTTCTCGGCCATGGAGGGCAAGCCTAGGAGGGGTCGATTTCAGGCAGTCTAGCATAAAGAACATGCCGCGGCAAGCACGCACCCGTTGGGACGCCTTGGAGCAGGATGCTATAATCGCCGCCACCCAGGGGACGCCATTGCCGGTGAGATGACCGTTGATCTGTGGGGTTTTGATGGCAAGGTCTCATTCGGGCTGCCGCTTCGGCCGCTCGGGCATGCCCTACTCCTGCTGTACGCCCTGGTCCTGCTGGTTCTCTGCCTCAACGATCTGAAAAAGCGCAAGCGCGAAGGCCGGCGCGGCCTCAATCAGACGGAGGCGGCCTGGCTGGGAATGCTGATCGTCGCCGGCGTGATCGCCTCCGGCGTGTTCTTGTTCTACCTGCCGGGGGCGGGCCTGCCCGTGGCACCCGGCGTCCCCCGGCAGGCGTCTGCGCCCTACTTCGCCGCCTTCGCCGCTCTCCCCTGGATGCTCGCCGCCGGAACGCTGGGGCTGTGGCCAGCAGTCGTGGTGGCAGTCGCCAGCGGCCTGTCGGCTGCAGCCGTTGAGACCGCCAGCTTGATGACCCCGCTCATCTTCGGGATGGTGGCCGGGCTGTGCAGCCTGTGCCTGCGCAACCCCTACGCCGAATGGCCAGGCCGCCTGCTGCGTCACCCTGCAGTGGCAGGTGTCGTGGGTGGCTTGGCTCTGGGCTTCCTCTCCGGGGTCGAAGTGCTGGTGTTTGCCGGCGGATCGCTGCTCGATGGCCTGGGCTTCATGGCCGCTCAGCTGAATGGCCTGCTGATCGCCGGCCTGCTGCAAGTGCTGATCGCCGGCGTGATCGCCGAGGCCTTCCGGCTGACCATTCCCGAGCTTTGGTACCGGCCACGAGCCCTCCAGGCCGGTCCTTATAGCCGTTCCCTGGCGGCCAAGACCGTCTCGGTGTTTGGCGTTGCCGGATTGGTGTTTGCCGCCACCATGCTGTACGGGGACTGGTTGCTGGCGCGTTCGGCTGCCCGCCAGTTGATCGGTGCCCGGCTATCCCAGACAGCAGAACTGGCCGCGGAGAGCATTCCGTACGCCGTGCAGGCCGGCCGATCCTACGCAGCTCAGATCGGGGGCGAGATCTCCGACAACGTCCTCAACGGGGATCTGAACGCCGACGAGCTGGAGCGCTGGCTGACCCTGCTGCCGTACTTCAACTCCCTGGTGGTGCTGGACAGCCAGGGCCAGGTGCTGGTGCACACCCCGGGGGTCAAGCCGGACGCCGCCCTGCTGACCGCCATCCAGCCAGCACTCCGGTTGTCGCGGCTCGGGGTTTCCGAGGAGGTCGTCGTCCGCCCGGGCCAGGGGAGCCGCGGGGCGCGCCTGGCGTTCGTCTCCCCGATCGAGTCCCCCGACCTGGAGGCTCCCGTCGGCAGCCTGGTAGCATGGACCGACCTGTCTCGCAACCCTCTCCTGCTTCCAGTCCTCGGGCGCCTGGCGGATGTGGAACCCGGCGAGGCCTACGTCACCGACGAAAGCGGCACGATCATCCTGCATCCGACGCCCGCCCGGGTGATGGACTCGGTGCCCGTCGATCCTGACAGCGCCGGAGAGGTCCACACCCAGACGGCGTCTGACGGCACCCGCCAGCTGAGCTACATCAGCGCCGTAGGCGGTTATCCGTGGTGGGTCGTAGTGACATCGCCTCAGGGCGCCGTCGATCTGCTTGCGGCGCGCATCGCCGGCCAGCTGACGGCGGTCATCGCCGCCGTGGGCAGCCTGGCGCTCTTGGTTGTGTACCTGATCAGCCGCCGCATCACCCGCCCATTGCGAGAGATGGCGGGCGCCGCCGACACGATCGCCAGCGGCGATCTTTCGCAGCCGGTCACGGTATCCGGTCAGGATGAAACCGGGCGCCTGGGGGCCTCGTTCGAACGGATGCGGCGCGGTCTTGAGAGCCGGATGGGCGAGATGGATGGCCTGCTGCGGATCAGCCAGCAGCTGGCCACGACTTTCGATCTCTCGGTCGCGCTGCCCCGGGTGCTCGCCGCCACCCGCGAAATGACCCAGGCGGAGCTGGTGCGTTTGGTGCTGCTCGGCGAATCGGAAGCCCGGCCAGGAGTGCCGGCCGAAGCCTACACGGCCGGGAGTGATCCCGGAGGGTGGGCCAGCCTGGATCCGCCGATCCTCGACCTCGCCCGGCAGAGGGGCGCATTTGTCCTCGACAACCCGGCCCGCGCCCGCGGCTTGCTGAACCTGCAGGCCCTGCGGGTTCCGATTCTGGCCCTGGCGGGTGCACCGATCCGGAACGAAGGCAGGTTTATCGGCGTCCTGTGGCTCGGCTACCTAGACCCGCACGTCTTCACGCAGGAGGAGGCCGGCCTGCTTTCGATCATCGCCTCCCAGTTGGCGGTATCCGTCGCCAATGCGCGCCTGTTTCAGCAGGCCGAGCAGGAACGATTGCGGATGGGGGCCGTGCTCGAGGCGACGCCCGATGCCGTCCTGGTCACCGATCGGGCCGGGCGGATCCTGCTGGCGAACCCGGCAGCGGAGATCGTGTTGCGCGGCCCTGCCGACGCCTGCATCGGCCTGCCAGCCTCGGATTGGGTGGACTCTCCCGAACTACTGGCCTTGCTCCTGGATGATGCACCGGAGGACCGCACCCTCGAGCTGAAGGTCGAAGGCGGGAAGGTGCTCTTCGGCACGGCCATGACCGTGGAAGACCCGAGCGATGCCCGGTTCTATGGGCGGGTGTGCGTGCTCTGGGATGTCAGCCAGTTCAAGAAGCTGGACATGCTCAAGTCCGAGTTCGTGGCAACGGTCAGTCACGACCTGCGGTCGCCGCTCACACTGATGAGCGGCTACACGACCATGCTGCCGATGGTGGGCGCGCTCAACGACCAGCAAAAGGAATTCATCCGCAAGATCTCCGACAGCGTTGAGCAGATGACGCAGTTGGTTGACAATCTGCTCGACCTCGGACGGATCGAAGCTGGCATCGGGCTGAGCCTGGAGAGCGTTGCGCCGGAGAGCATGGTGGCGGAGGTCGTGCAGGCCTATCAGGCCCAGGCGGCCACCAAACGCATCAGCTTGAGTCAAGAGGTCGCAGCCCATCAGCGTCCGATTCAGGCGGACCGCACGCTGCTGCGGCAGGCCCTGGCGAACCTGGTGGACAACGCCGTCAAGTACACCCAGGCCGGGGGCAGGGTCGTGGTCCGGGCCCGGCAGGTGGGCAGCCGCCAGCTGTTCACCGTGGAAGACACCGGGGTGGGGATCGCACCGACTGACCAGGCCCGGCTGTTCGAAAAGTTCTACCGGGCCCGGCGCAAGGAGAATCTGCGCGAGCGCGGCTCCGGCCTGGGGTTGGCGATCGTTAAGTCCATCGCCGAGCAGCACGGCGGGCGGGTGAGCGTCGAGAGCCAGTTGGGGGCAGGCAGCGTCTTCATCATTGACGTCCCAACCAGCCTAACCGCCGAGCAAGCTCGGCCTTGACTTCCTGGGAGTTTGACATAAAATAAGCCTTCGTATTAGAGGCGCTTGGGGTTCGCAAAGGACCTCCAGGCGCTGGTTTTGCTTTGCCCCCTGACTAGCACGTTTGTTCGACCGGACAGCTGTCGCTGGAGGGATCCGCGTGGAAGCAAAGTCATTCAAGGCGCTGCGTGTGAGTCTGGCTTCGCCGGAGGATATCCTCAGCTGGTCTTACGGCGAGGTGCAGAAACCGGAGACGATCAACTACCGCCGCCTGCGGCCGGAGAAGGATGGGTTGTTCTGCGAGGCCATCTTCGGGCCGACGAAGGATTGGCAGTGCTACTGCGGCAAGTACAAGAATATCCGCTTCAAGGGAATCACCTGCGAGAAGTGCGGGGTGGAAGTGACGCGCTCGGCCGTCCGGCGCGAGCGCATGGGTCACATCACATTGGCGGCGCCCGTGGCCCATGTCTGGTACACCCGGCGCGTGCCTTCGTACCTCGGCTTGCTGCTGGATATCTCCCGGCGCAACCTCGACCGGGTGCTGTATTTTGCCCAGTACGTCGTAACCCATGTCGACGAAGAGGCGCGGCGCAAGGCCGGCAAGCGCATCGAGGACGAGATCCTGGCGCTTGAGCGCGAGCAGGCGGACTCGCTCAACCAGAGAATCGCCCAACTCAAGGCCAATCGAAAGAGGCGTCTCGAGGACCTCGAGGAGCGCAAGAAGACCGTTGAAGAGACCTATGCCGAGGAGGTCGCCGGCAAGATCGACCCTGTGATTCGGGAGGGGCAGCAGCTGGAGCGCAGCCTGACCGAGCGGATGGGCAAGACGCTGCGCCTGCCTGTCGTCCTCGAAGCCACCGGGACTCAGATCGCCGACAAGGGCGAGACGGTCACCAATGCTCATATCGTGGGGGTGCAGAGGGCCGTCGCTCAGCGCCTAGAGGAGATCGAGGTCGTTCTCAAAGAGCGGCGCGACCACGACCTCGAGCGCATCAAGTCCCAGGTGGATAAGGTCAAGGGCGAATCCGACGCCGGCATGGCCGAGCTGCGCGAGTTAACCGACGAAGGCTCTCTTGGGACCCGCGATCAACTGGCGGGAGATCGGGAAGAGCTCATGGGGATCCGCCCGATGACGTTCCTGGGCGAGAGCCGCTACCGTGAGCTAAAGGTCAAGTGGGGCCAGGTATTCCGC
The DNA here is from genome assembly GCA_022866145.1 of Anaerolineales bacterium. Taxonomy (NCBI): domain Bacteria; kingdom Bacillati; phylum Chloroflexota; class Anaerolineae; order Anaerolineales; species Anaerolineales bacterium. The sequence continues at coordinate 8,573 of JALHUE010000402.1, forward strand.
GCCGACATGGGGGCCGAGGCCTTCTACGAGATACTGAAGCGCCTCGACCTTGACAAGATGGCAGAAGAGCTCTGGGAAGAAGCCCGCACCACCCGCAGCAAGCAGCGCAAGAAGAAGGCTACCAAGCGCCTGAAGGTGGTCGAGGCCTTCCGCCGCTCGGGCAACCGGCCGGAGTGGATGGTCCTGACGGTACTGCCGGTGATCCCGCCCGACCTGCGCCCGATGGTTCAGCTGGACGGCGGCCGCTTCGCCACCTCTGACCTGAACGACCTGTATCGGCGGGTGATCAACCGCAACAACCGCCTGAAGCGGCTGGTTGAGCTCGGCGCCCCCGACGTTATCGTGCGCAACGAGAAGCGCATGTTGCAGGAGGCGGTGGATTCGTTGATCGACAACGCCCAGCGCGGCAAGGCGCTCTCGCGTCGCGGCCGGAGAGAACTCAAGTCCCTGAGCGACATGCTGAAGGGAAAGAAGGGCCGGTTCCGCCGCAACCTGCTTGGGAAGCGCGTCGATTACTCGGGTCGCTCGGTGATCGTGATTGGCCCGCACCTCAAGCTCTTCCAGTGTGGCCTGCCGAAGGCCATGGCTCTCGAGCTGTACCGCCCGTTCGTTATCTCCAAGCTGGTGTTGTACAACTACGCCGCCAACGTCAAGGGCGCCAAGCGGATCATCGAGCGCGAACGGCCGGAGGTCTGGGAGGTCCTGGAGGAGGTCATCAAGGACCGCCCGGTGCTCCTCAACCGCGCCCCCACCCTGCACCGCCTGGGGATCCAGGCCTTTGAGCCGGTCTTGGTGGAAGGCAAAGCTGTGCAGCTGCACCCGCTGGTGTGCGCCGCTTTCAACGCCGACTTCGATGGCGACCAGATGTCGGTCCACGTCCCGCTTTCGCACAGGGCGGTTGAGGAAGCCCGCGAGCTGATGCTCTCGAGCAAGAACTTGCTCAAGCCCGCGGATGGGGAGCCGATTGTCGGCCCGTCCAAGGACATGGTCCTGGGGGTGTACTACCTGACGATGGGTATCCAGGGGCGGCAGCACAGGGGCGGCGGCCGGGCCTTCTCCCACATGGACGAAGTCGAGTTGGCCTATGGCCTCGGGCAGCTCGACATCCACGCCCCGATCAAGGTCAAAGTCGAGACCTGGTTCGCGGACGATGGATCGAGGCTCGACGAGCCGGAGACGCGTTTGATCGAAACCACCGTCGGGCGGGTGATCTTCAACCGCGTCCTGCCGGACGGGCTGCGCTTCGTCAACCATGTTCTCGACAAGGGTTCGATGCAGAAGCTGGTGGCGGACGTGTACCACCTGCTGCGCGAGGAGGGGACGCCGGCGGTGGTCGATGCCATCAAGGATATCGGCTTCGCCTATGCCACCCGGTCAGGCACCACCATCGCGGTGTCGGATATCACCGTCCCCAAGGAGAAGGAAGCGATCATCGCCAAGACGCTGGAAGAAGCCGAGGCGGTGCGTCGCAACTACCTGCGGGGCCTGCTGACCGAGCAGGAAATGAACGAGCGCACGATCGAGCTGTGGCAGGCGACGACGGGCCTGGTGGCCCAGGCCGTGCGCCGCAGCATGGATCCAGCCGGCAACCTGAGCACAATGGCTCTCTCCGGCGCCACCAAGGGTGGCTTCGGCCCGATTTCGCAGCTGGCCGGCATGCGCGGCCTTATGGCCGATCCGGCAGGACGCATCATTCCCCTGCCGATCCGGTCGAACTTCCGCGATGGATTGAGCACGCTGGAGTATTTCATATCAACGCATGGGGCGCGCAAGGGACTGACCGACACCGCCCTGCGCACGGCCGACGCTGGCTACCTGACGCGGCGTCTGGTCGACGTGGCCCAGGACGTGATTATCAACGCCCACGATTGCGGCACGGAGCAGGGCGTCGTGATCCGGCGCGCCGATGACGTCGCCGGACAGGACTTTGCCTCGCGCCTCGTCGGGCGGATCCTGGCCGGGCGCCTCACCGACCCCGCTAGCGGCGAAGTGCTGTTGGACAAGGGCGACCTGATCGGTATCGAGGAGTCGCGGCGAGTGGCTGCCTCTGGAGTGGCCGAAGCCTTTCTCCGGTCTCCGCTCACGTGCGAACTCCAGTTCGGCATGTGCGCCAACTGCTATGGGATGGACCTCGGGCGCGGCAAGATGGTCAACCTGGGCACGGCGGTCGGGATCGTGGCCGCCCAGTCGATCGGCGAGCCGGGCACCCAATTGACCCTGCGCACGTTCCACACCGGCGGCGTTGCTGCCGGCGGCGACATTACTACGGGCTTGCCGCGCGTCGAGGAGCTCTTCGAGGCTCGCAAGAAGCCCAAGGGGGAAGCGATCACGGCCGAGATCGGCGGCACGGTCTACGTCCAGCAGTCCGCTATGCCGGACGGTCCGCGTCTGCTGCGCATCGTCGAAAGCCAGTTGATCCAGGATGAATACTCTGTGCCGGGCAACTGGGCGCTGCGGATTGAGGACGGCACCCAGGTGGCGGCGGGCGAGCTGATCGCCACGCGTGGCGAAGCCCAAATTGTGGCCACACACGCCGGCCGCGCCCGGCTGGAAGGCCGCACCGTGATCATCGCCTATGATCACACCGATGAGCGCGAATACGAGATCCCGCCTAGCGCCCGCATTCTGGTCAGAGAAGGCGAGAAGGTCGAGGCTGGGCAGCAGGTGACCGAGGGATCCCTGAATCCGCACGCCAAACTCCGCATCCTCGGACGAGAAGCCGCCGAGCTGTACCTGCTGACCGAAGTCCAGAAGGTGTACCGCTCGCAGGGACAGAACATCAACGACAAGCACTTTGAGGTCATCATCCGCAAGATGCTCTCGAAGGTGCAAGTGACTTTCCCAGGGGACAGCCTGCTGCTGCCGGGGGATCTGGCCGATCGCTTGTACCTGCAGCGCATGAACGAGCAGCTTCTGCGCGAGGGGAAGCAGCCGGCGCGGGCCGTTCAGGTTCTGCTGGGGGTGACCAAGGCCTCGCTCAGCACTGAGTCCTTCCTCTCGGCCTCGTCGTTCCAGCACACCATCAAGGTGCTGGCAGGGGCCGCGATTGAGGCCAAGGTCGACTATCTGCGCGGCCTGAAGGAGAATGTGATCATCGGCAAGCTGATTCCGGCGGGCACTGCCTTCCCAGGCGAGGAAGCCGTCCTGCGGGATGAACGCTTGGAGGAAATCGAGGCCCTGCCAGTCGAATCGGGCGAGGCCTCAGAATCGGTGGCCGCCGACTGATCCCGGCGGTGGTTCGGTTGGGATTGACGGCCCGCCCCGGGCGCAGGTAGAATGACCACTCTCGCCTTTTGGCGGGAAACCCCAACTTCCCCGACGTCGGGCAGCTGAGGCTGCGGGGCGAGCGGTGAAGAGAAGCTGGAGAGTCAGGCATGAAGTACGCTGTCGTCGAGACGGGCGGCAAACAATACGTCGCCCGGGAAGGGCAGTCGGTCGAGGTGGACCTGCTGCCGGTTGAGGTCGGTTCCAGCATTACGCTGGACTCCGTTCTGCTGGCTGTCGATGGCACGGCCGTGGTCGTCGGGAGACCCGGCGTCGATGGCGCCAAGGTGCAGGCCCGAGTCGAGGGCCACGTCAAGGGCCCAAAGATCGTGGTCTACCGCTACATCCCCAAGGAGCGCTTCCGCCGCAAGAAAGGCCACCGCCAGCAGTACACGCGGTTGAAGATCGAGCACATCAGCTTCCCGGGGATGGGCAGCGTAGAGGCGGGCGAGTCCGAGCCTGCCCCGCCCAAGCCGGCTTCCCGCCAGCGCGGCGGCACGGCCGGAAAAGCGGCCAAACCGGCGGCGAAGGCGCCTGGCGCCTCCCGCCGCAAGAAGGCCTCGGCCTAGCCGCCGGGCAGCGAGGAGGACGATATGGCACACAAGAAGGGCGGCGGTTCAAGCCGCAACGGGCGAGACAGCCAATCCAAGCGCCTGGGCGTCAAGCGCTTCGAGGGTGAGTTCGTGCGGTCGGGATGCATCCTGGTCCGCCAACGCGGCACGCACATCCACCCGGGAGCGAATGTCGACAAGGGCGGCGATGACACCCTGTTTGCCACGGCGGAAGGCCGGGTCAAGTTCGGGTTCGGCCGCGGCGGACGCAAGCATGTGAGCGTGATCAGCGAGTGATCGCAGGCACTGCCCTGCTGCATCGGACCAGCTGAGTCGCACCCTGGCGATCAGACGGCGTTGGCAGCAGGGTCATCCCCAGGGGAAAGGGCAACCTCGATGAGAGAAGGAATTCATCCGAAGTACAATCCGCAGGCGACGGTGATCTGTTCCTGCGGCAATACCTGGCACACAGGCTCGACGGTGGACGTCATCCGCACCGACGTGTGCTCCAATTGCCACCCGTTCTACACTGGGGAGCAGCGGATTGTCGATACCGAAGGACAGGTGGATCGGTTCTACAAGAAGCTCCAGGCCCGCCAGAACTACATCGGCGACCTGGAGGCGCGCGAGGCCGCCCGGACGTCCCCCGAGCTTCCGATCGTCGAGCTCGAGCTCGGCAGCCGTCCCGAAAACGCTCTCAAGGCCGCCGGGATCGAGACCGTCGGGCAGGCGATTGCCCGGCTCGAGCAGGCCGGCGACGACGGACTGCTGAAGATCGACGGCTTCGGCCGCAAGAGCCTGGCGGATCTCAAACGCCGCCTGCGGGCACGCGGCTTCTCCTTGCCGGAGGAGAGCCCGGCGCAGGAGCTGGCTCCGTAGGGCGCTTGCTGCTGCTCGCCAACCGTGTACACTCTGGGCAGGTGGGATTCCCACCTGCCCATTTCTTTCGAGTGCCCGGGGCTTGCCATCATGAAACACACGGTCGGAAGTGTCGAAGTCGTCACGGGGTCGATGTTCAGCGGCAAGACGGACGAGCTGATTCGCCGGCTGCGGCGTGCCAGAATCGCCCGCCAGAGCACCCAGGTTTTCAAGCCCAGCATCGACACCCGCTTTCGGGTTGAGAAGGTGATGTCGCACGCCGGCTCGGAATTCGAGGCGACGCCGGTTCGCTCCGCGGCTGAGATCCTGCAGCTGCTTCATCCTGAGACCACCGTGGTCGGGATCGATGAAGCTCAATTCTTCGACACCACCTTGCGGGAGATCGTGCAGGATCTGGCAGCCCGCGGGGTGAGGGTGTTGGTCGCCGGGCTGGACACCGATTTCCGCGGCGAGCCGTTCGGCCCCATGCCGGAACTGATGGCCCTGGCCGAACGCGTCGACAAGCTGCATGCCATCTGCATGGTATGCGGTAACGAGGCGGCGCGCACGCAGCGCCTGATCGACGGCCGCCCCGCCCGCTTTGACGACCCGGTGGTCGTCGTCGGCGCCAGCGAAATGTATGAGGCCCGCTGCCGCCAACACCACGACGTCCCGAGAGACTAGCCATGCGTGACTACCACGAGTTCCTGGCCGAGATCCTGATTCCGGAAGAGAGCGTGCAGGCGCGCGTCCGAGAGCTGGGCGCCGAGATCAGCCGCGACTATGCCGGCAGAGATCTGATGCTGGTATGCATTCTGCGGGGCGGCGTAGTGTTCCTGGCGGATCTGATGCGGGCCTTGAGCGTGCCGCACACGGTGGACTTCATGGCGATCTCCTCCTACGGGGCAGGGGCCCGGGCCGCTACCGGTCAGGTCCGGATTACGCTTGACCTGACGACTTCCGTCGAAGGCAGGAATGTATTGATCGTGGAGGACATCATTGACAGCGGCCACACGCTGGCGTCCGTGCTGGAACTACTGGGCGCCCGCCGCCCGGAAAGCCTGCAGGTATGTACCCTGCTCGACAAGGCTGAGCGGCGCGAAACCGAAGTCCCGATCGCCTACTGCGGGTTCGTAATCCCCAACAAGTTCGTCTTTGGCTATGGGCTCGATCTGGACGAGTACTACCGGAACCTGCCGTTCGTCGGCGTCGTCCAACCCGAGAAGTTCTTCGCTCCCTGAGCGCCCTAGGTGCCGTCCCTCTTCCCGCCGGCCTGGGTCATCGACCTGCGCCCCGTGTTCGCAAACGAGCGGGGGGTCTGGCTCGTCGGCGGCGCCGTCCGCGATCACCTGCTGAACCGGCGATCGCAGGATCTGGACTTCGCCGTCGCCGGTGAGGCCCGCCGTCTTGCCCGCCGCGTAGCCGACCACCTCCGCGCCGAGTACTTCGATCTGGATCCGGTGCGCGACGCCGGCCGGGTCCTTCATCTCGCAGCCGATGGATCCCGCTGGGTGTTAGATTTCGCCCGTCTGAGGGGCGACACCCTGGAGCACGATCTCACCTCACGCGATTTCACCCTCAACGCCCTGGCTGTCGATCTGCGCCAGCCTGCCGCCTGGATCGATCCCACCGGAGGCGCGGCGGATCTCCGGGCGCACCGCCTGCGAGCCTGCCGGCCGGACTCGATCGTCTCCGACCCGGTGCGAGCGTTGAGGGCCGTTCGCCTGGCGGTCTCGCTCTCCCTGCGAATCGAGCCGGCGACCATCGCCCAAGTGCGAGGCGCCCACGGAAAGATCCATCTCACCTCGGCTGAGCGCGTGCGTGACGAAATCGTTCGCACGCTCGACCTGCCTCGGCCGACGGCGGCCGTGCGGCTGATCGACCAGCTGGGCTTGCTCCCGGATGTCTTCCCGGAGGTGGAGGCGTTGCGCGGTCTGCGGCAGCCGCCGCAACATGCCTACGATGCCCTGGTTCACAGCCTGGCTGTGGTCGATCACACCGCCGATCTGCTGGCGGTCTTGGCGCCGCAGGCGGATGAGGAGGCCTCGGCGGATCTGACCTTGGGTCTAGCCTCGGTGCAGCTGGGCCGCTTCCGCTACCCACTCCAAGCCGTGCTCAGCCGGGAGCTGGCCGGTGGGCGCCACCTAAGGCCCTTGGTGATGCTGGCAGCGCTGTATCATGATGTCGGAAAGGCCCGAACGCAGTCACAGGACGAGGCTGGCGGGATCCGCTTCCTTGAACACGAAGCGCTCGGGGCGGAGATGGCCGCAGCTTGGGCCGAGCGCATGCGCTTCAGCCGGCTGGAAATCGATCGGCTGCGGCTGGTAGTGGGAAACCACATGCGGCCTGGCCAGCTGGAGAAGTCATGGCCGATCAGCCGCCGCGCCATCTACCGCTACTTCCGGCAGCTGGGCGAAGCCGGGGTCGACGTCGTCCTGCTCTCCCTGGCGGATTTCCTGGGCAAGCACACCCCGCCGCCTCCTCCGGTAGCGTGGGCCGGGCGTCTCGACACGGGCCGCACTTTGCTGGAGGCCTTCTTCGAACTCAACTCGCAGGTTGTCGAACCACCCAGATTGGTCGATGGAGAGGTATTGATGCGCAGCCTGGCGCTGCCCCCAGGGAGGCAGGTAGGCCAACTACTGGAAGCTGTGCGCGAAGCGCAGGTGGAAGAGCAGGTGACCACACCTGGAGAGGCGCTCGAATTCGCTCGGCAGCTTCTTGAATCCGGCGGCCCGGCCTTGGCAGGTGGGTGAGGCCCGAGTAGCCTTCTAGGGGAAGATCTCCGAGAGCGCCGGCTCGTAGAAACAACGGCAGCCAAGCCCATGGGAGCAGCCGTGAATGGGAACGACCGGGACCTCGGACTTGGCGAGCTCGCCCTCGGCGATACAGCAGGCGGGGCAGGCGTCTTCGTGAACGACCAGGCGGATCCGGTAGACGCGCGGGTTCGCCTGCAAGCGGGCGCGGGCCACGGCGCTTTCGGACTCACGGCTGAGGTCGGCTCCGCACGTGGCGCAGCGGAGCGCAGAGTCCGAAGAACTGCTGTGGCAGCGGTTACAGGTTTGCACTCAGATCACCTCACACAAGGAGATGGGATTGTAGCGGGGAATCACCTGCTGTCAACCTTGAGCGATGCGGCGCAAAATCCTGCACGTTGACTTGGACGCATTCTTCTGCTCGGTCGAGGCTTTGCTCGATCCAGCCCTGGCCTCCCGGCCGTTCGCCGTCGGGGGACGACCCGACGAGCGCGGCGTGATCAGCTCGGCTTCCTACGCGGCGCGGGCCTGGGGAGTGCGCTCGGCGATGCCTACCGCCCAAGCGCTCCGCCTGTGCCCGGAGCTGGTGCTCGTCCGCGCCCGGCATCATGTCTATGGAGACTACTCTGAGCGGGTGATGGCGATTCTTCGAGAGGCGGCGCCGGTTGTCGAGCAGCTGTCGATCGACGAGGCCTTTCTCGACGTCAGCGATGATGCCCGCTCCGGCACCGCCATCGCCGCCACTCTGAAGGCGGAGATCCGGGAGAGCCACGGCCTCCCGACTTCGTGGGGGATCGCCAGCAACAAACTGGTCGCCAAGATCGCCACCGAGGTGGGGAAGCCCGATGGGTTGGTGGCCGTCCCGCAGGGAGAAGAGGCCGCATTCCTGGCCCCGCTGCCGGTCCAAATGTTGTGGGGCGTGGGTCCCAAGACGACTCAGATCCTGGTGGCGGAAGGAATCGCAGCCATCGGAGATTTGGCCGGCTGGCCGCCAGACCGGCTGACCGCGCTCTTCGGCGAACGTGGCCCTGAACTTGCATCCAGTGCCCTGGGGGTTGACTCCCGCCGGGTCGTTGCCGAGCATCAGCCCAAGTCGCTCTCCGCCGAGCGGACTTTCGCCCGGGACATTCGGGCCCGCCAGGCGCTAGAGGCTGTACTGGTCGAGCTGGTAGGGGAAGTGGGACAACGGCTGAGGGAGCAGGAGCTTGTGGGGGCAACCGTCCGACTGAAGCTGCGATGGTCCGATTTCACGACAATTCTCCGGCAGGCGAGCCTGCCCCAGCCTACGAGCCTCGACCAGGAGATCCTGGCGGCGGCGCGCTCGCTGCTTCGGGCAC
>JALHUE010000403.1 GCA_022866145.1 Anaerolineales bacterium
AGGCGGGCCAGTCGGTCCACGTGCCGGCGGTCCCCAGCCACCAGGCGGTGAGGACGGCTGCCGCCAGAACGGCGAGCAGGAATGCGATAGTCCAACCGTCCGTGCTCTGACGCAGCCGGAGCTTCGGGTGGTGGCTCGAGGAACCGTGGGGAAGGCCGTTGTCGGCGGCGGGTGGCTCGAGCGATCCCGCACTGGCAGCTCCTGGGCTGGCGTCGTCGTATGTCAGGCCGTGGCGTGGCGCGGGCCGGCGTAGCCCGAGCCGGCTCTTCGCCGCCCCCGCCAACCTACGGAACAACCTCCCAAGGACAGGGCCGGTCGCCAGCCAGACGAGCAACAGCCCCAGCGCCAGCAGCGCGGCGCGTGAGCTCCCCAGTTCCGGATTGTTGTCCAGCCCGAGGGGGTAGGCCAAGACGGCGACAACCGTCATTGCCGCGCCGAGGAAGGCGACCGAGAATCGAAGCAGGCGGGCAAGACGGCTGGACGTCAAGTTCCTTCCTTCGCTGGGCGGCCGTCGCCCCAGCCCCGCCTTGATCGGGCTTCAGCGATCGAGCCTGGGCAAGGCGGACTGAGCATGCCCCCGAGTCTACCCCGTGCGGTTGCGGCGGGCGGCAATGCCGAAGGGCGCCTGAACCTGCACCTCGCCAAGCCACACCGGCTCTGCGGGCGACCCACTTCCTCGCCCGGACGGCGAAGAAGCCGACCTGGCGGGTCGAGTTGAGGATTCCCCGAACACAAGCCAGGCCCACGCTGGCGAGGGTGCCGCTGTCGACGAAGCCGCCTCAGTCAAGGGAGGCGGAGGCTGCGACAGTATTGGCCAGTGTCCCCAGCAGCGGGGCCAGCTGCTCGATGTCGGAGGGCGACACACTCTGGCGCGCCCCCTCGGCGTTTCCCACCGGGTAGGCCAAGAGCAAGGCGGGAACCCGGCCCAGTCCTGCCTCCCCTCCCCGGGAGACATGTGGATCCGCCAGCAGGATGGCACGCTGAAGTGGGAGTCCGGTCTCGCCGGCGGCTTGCTCAGCGATGGCGGTCAAGCGCGGGTCGCTCACCGCCGGTCCATGTCGAACCAGCAAGACCGGTCCCTTCCCCCGAACAATGGCGGAGCCGCTAGCGTCGACGGCCTCAGCCTCCCTTGCCCCGCGGATGAGGATCAGTCGACTTGGGGCAAGCGCTCGCAGGGTCGGGTTCAGCGCCCGCAAACCAAGCTGCCCCTGGACGAGGAAGGCGTAGCTGCATCCCGCGCTCAATCCGATCCCGGCAGCGGCCATCTGAAGCAGAATGGCCACCCCCACGCGGTCGGCAAGCGCCTTGCCGGTCCACGCTTCTGCCTCGCCGGCAAACGCCTCATCCAAGACGGCAAAGGCGCCCTCGGCCGGTTCCAGCGCAGTCGCATCTGCCCCCAAGTCCACCAGGATGGTTGGGGGTCGGCCGCGTCGTGACGTGGCCGCTTCGACCGAGACCACCAGTCCGGAGGCCCCAGTCAGCGTGCGGATACGGCGCCCGGCATACGCCTGCGCCGGGAGGTTCCCCAGGCGGTGGGCGCGGGAGTAGCCACGAGAGTCGGGGGGAGAAAGGATCAGCCCGGGCTCGTCGACGGCTGCGACCAACAACAACCGCGTGGCGCCGCCGGCCTCATCGACCACATGCAAGCTGCTCAAAGGGGAGGACCTGACAGGGACGCCGGCCGCCAGCAGATGATCCTCGATCCGGCGCAGTACGGCCCCCTCGCGGCCGCTGGGCCCAGCGGTTTCGCTGAGTTGGCGGACGAGCTCGATCATGGGCGGCCTCTCGCCGGATGGATCGGGAGGCGCGATCGTAGTCTCGATTCTGCCCGTCGGATGCCGTCGCCTGTCCAGTGGAACCGGTGATGCGGCGATCGGCTTCGACCGCCTGCATGACAAACCTTGGCCTGCGATTCAGACGGATCCGCAAGGCCGCTAGATCGAGATCGGCCCGGGAGATAGGAGCTGGGGAATCGCGGCGTGAGGGGCACGGGCAACCGCCTCAGCTTGCCTTGAGTTGCGGCTGACCGGGGTGCAGGCTGTGGAGAAGGGCATGGATCAGGGCTCGATACGCCTGCCAGTCGGACACAAGTGCGGTACTGACCGCGCCGTGCAGATTGCGGGCCGGGACAGAGATCGACAGGCTGGGGATCCCGGTCAGTGAGCGGTGGATGGCTCCGGCGTCCGTGCTTCCGCCACCCGGCTGGCGGTACTGGTAGGGGAGGGCGTGCTGCTCGGCGACCGAGACCGCAAGCCGCAGCAGGCGCGGATCCGATACCGTGCTGCCGTCGACGACATACAATGCCGGCCCGTGGCCCAGGCGGGCGTTGAAGAACGGATTCTCCTGGCCGTCCGGGAGCGGAAGGTCGCGGGCTGGCGTGCAGTCGATGGCGATCGCCAGGTCGGGGGCGAGGCGGTGGGTCGCCACCCCGGCCCCGCGCAGGCCGACCTCTTCCTGCGCAGTGAAAACCGCGTACAAGTCAATGCCTTCGAAGGTCTCACCCAGCAGCCAGATCAGCGTGGCTACGCCCAGCCGGTCGTCGAGAGCCTTGGCACGCAGGACGCCATCCTGGCACTCGAAGGGCGTGGCGATCGTGCCCCGGGTCCCGGGCGGCACCCGGGCAAGGGCTTCGGCGCCAGATCGGGCGCCGATGTCGATCCTCAGCTCGCGGGGGGAGATGGCCGAGGTCAACTGCTGCGGTTCGAGCAGGTGGGGCGGGATGGCGCCGATGACCCCGGGCAGGCGCTCCGGACCGAGCCACACGGCGCGCCCGGCCAGCTGAGCTTCATCGATCCCGGCTACCGTCTCGAAGCGAAGGCGGCCGTCGTTGTCGACCGCCACCACCATGAACCCGACCTCGTCCATGTGGGCGGCGACCATCACCCGCAGCCGGCTTGAGGCGCGGCCACGCCGCAGGGCGATCAGGTTCCCGAGTCCATCGACTTGCAGCTCGTCCACGTCCCCCGGGACCGCCTGCCTGACGATCCGGCGAACCTCATCTTCCCCGCCCGACACGCCCACGCACTCCGTCAGATCCTTGAGCAAACGGAGTTCCTGGTCAGCCAGGGGAGTGAGCTGAGGACGAGGTGGCTCAGTCATGCGTGAGCTCGAGATGCAGGTTGTGTCCAAGCTCGCGGGCGAATACGGTCAGCAAGCGGGCGGCCTGCTCGATGTCGCCGAGATCCACGATCTCACCCGGCGTGTGCATGTTCAGGATAGGGATGCTGATGACTGCCGTGGGCACGCCCGCCAGGACAAGCTGGATGTGATCCGCATCGGTTTGGGTCAGGTTGGGGAGGAACTCCGGTGTCAGGTCGACGCCCGCACTGCGGGCCGCCTGCTCGAGCAGCCGGAACATGGCAGGGTGTACCGCCGGGCCCCAGGCGTTGCTCAAGCCTGCGCCCAGCGCAAAGCTGGCATGCTCGGGGAGATCCGGTGTCCGGCCGAAGGTGGTATCGAGCACGACGGCAGCCTGAGGGGCGAGAGCGTAGGCTGAAGTTGTGCTGCCGGCATCGTCGGTCTCCTCACGCACCACGGCCGCCGCCACGAAATCCCACGCAGGCCGCTCCTGCGCCAGCGCCTCCAGGCACTGCGTTAGTGCCACGAGCGAAACCCGGTTGTCGAGGCGAGGCGATACCAGCCAGGAGTCACCCAGGCGAATCGGCGGCTGGGCAAAGGCCACCGCGTCTCCCAGGCGCACCCGATCCTGCAGTGCCGCCTCATCCAGCCCGCAGTCGAC
>JALHUE010000404.1 GCA_022866145.1 Anaerolineales bacterium
CCTGTTTGGAACGGGCTACGCCGCTCTGGCTACTCTGGCTGCTGGCTTGACCGCGGCCGTCATGCTGACCTGGAGGGCCGTCGCCGGCGGTGGAACCTGGGCCGATGCCTTCTATGGGATCGGGGCGGTTATCCTGCTGGTGATCGCCCTGCTGCCCAACATCCGGCGCCTGCTCGCAGGCTCCGAGCGGGCGATCAGCCTGCGGCGAACCAAACCTCAACCGCGTAAACCCATCGGTTCCGGGCCGTCTGGCTGAGACCTGGCTGACCGCTCACAGCCACAAGGCATCCGATGAAACCGTGCGCTGGCCCACCGGCCAGCGCCTTCATTCTCGCCAGAGACCGAGGCGGGCAGGGGTCTTTCTGGCCGCACTGGGCTGCCAGCGACCCGATCCGCCTGGGGCGTGGTTGACAAGTCCGTCGCCCGGCGAGAGTTGGGGCCAGTGTCGGTTGACTAGGTCAGAACCGTCAGGGCACCCAGGCAGAATGCGGCCACCAGGCCGTACTCGAGGGCCCGGCGCGGGGTCAGATCGCCGCGGCGCAGCAACCGGGTGAGGCCCTGGCCGAGATAGGCAAGCAGGGCGAGGACCAGGGACTCGCGCAAGGGCGCGATCGGCCAGTAGTGAAACGCCCATGCCGCCTGAGCGACAACCAGGCCGATGAGGATGGCGTCCATACGGGCCGTGGCCATGGCCCGCTCCAGAATCAGCAGGCGCCACGACATGGCACTGGTGGCCACAAAGACGAAGGGAACCGCAAAGATAGCCCGCAGGTCCGTGGCGGTGATGGCAAACAACACCCCCGTCAGCAGCAGGTAGGAGAGCACTCGGATCAAGAACGAAGCCCCATCAAACCGAGGATCCTGCCGATCGACCACGATGAACTCGGCGGCGAGGGCCAGGAGCAGCAACAAATCCGAGAACGGCAGGCCCAGCAGCAGCAGGGTCCCGGCAGGAATCCGGGACAGAATCACGCCCAGGCCCAGCGTCGCCAGCCCGGGGATCACCCAGTGCTCCAGGGTGAGGGAGGATGGGCCGATCTGCGGGTGGCCGCGGATCAGCCAGTCGGTCCCGGCGATCACCAGGGCCGCTGTCAACGTCAGGAACACGGCCGGCGTGTCCAGGTCCAGGCGCACGACCAGTCCCAGGACGTCCATCTGGATCCGCACCGTTGGCAGCACGATCAGGCGCAGGAGCGAGAAGGCGAGCAGCACGATCGCGGCCAGCGTGCTCAGGCGGACGCGGTTGAGGCTGGGAAGGCGCTGGGCCATGCAGGCATTCTAGCATTCCCCCCGGAGGCGCGCCTCCGCCGCCTGCCGCCCAGCGCGATCCGGGCAGGCAGACGCTGGGTATAATCCGTTCGATGCTGGTCTTGGTGCTACTTGCGGGCTGGGGAGTGGGGATCGCCGTCAACGCCTTGGCGGACAACCTGCCCTATCGGCGTCGGCCGACCCGCTCGGATTGCCCAGGTTGCGGGGCGCGGCGCAGCCGCCTGGCCTGGTCGGGACTCATGGCCGCCGCCACCGGCCAGCGGGAATGCGCCTACTGCGGAGGCGGCGCCGGATGGCGGGCGGCGGTCGTCGAAGGGATGTGTGTGCTCGGGGCCGCCTGGTTGCTGCAGCGAAATCCGCAGCCGGCTTCCATGGTCCGGGATGGTTTGATCCTTGCGATCTACCTGCTGATCGTCGTGATCGATGTCGAACACCGCCTGATCTTGTTCGCGGTTTGCGTCCCGGCGGCGCTGGGAATTGGCGTGATGCGGTCGCTGGATCCCCAGCACGGGCTGGCCAAGACCCTGCTGGGCGGGCTGGCCGGTTTCGTTTCCTTCTACTTGCTGTACCTGCTGGGCGGCCTGCTCAGCCGCTGGATCGGCCAAGCCCGGCGTCAGCCGATCGAGGAAGTGGCCTTCGGATTTGGCGATGTGATGCTGGCCGGCCTGATCGGCATCACGGTGGGCTGGCCGGGGGTGACGGTGGCGTTGTTTCTGGGCATCTTGGCCGCCGGGCTGTTCAGCCTGGCCTACATCCTGGCGATGCTGATGCGCCGGCGCTACACGGCGTTCCTCCCCATCCCGTATGGGCCGTTCCTCGTCCTGGGTGCCGCGGCGGTCTACCTCGGCGGCCGCACGGCCTTTGAGAGATTGATCGGATAGCTCGTGAGCCCGCCGGCCGGACCTGCCCCACAGCGCCTCGGCCGTCGACTTGCAGACGCGTCGCGATTTCGTTACTGTCCCGCCTCAGCCCGGCGACCGTCCGCCCGTCTGCCCCTGGGGTACTACCCCCGTTCGGGCGGAGCCGCCTATAATGGCATCAGGCGGCGAATGCCCGCTGGCAGGACGACGGTCTTGGATCACAGCCATTGAGGGGAAGATGAAGCGCATGGCAGGCGCACTGAAAAAGGTTCGGTCCCGGCGGCGGCGCGGCCAGAGCTTGGTTGAGTTCTCGATTCTGCTGCCGCTGCTGCTGATCATGCTCTCGGGCCTGATCGAGTTCGGGATCCTGCTGAACTACTACCTGGACGTGATCGACGCCGCCCGCGAGGCGGCGCGCTGGGCCGCCGATGCCGATCCGATCCGTCATCCGGTCACCGGCGCCTACCTGAACCCGAATTCGCAGTTCTACACGGACGTGCAGCAGCTGACGAAGGAATCCTTGCTCGCCTCCTCGGACAACCGGATCGATTGGATCGACCACGATCCCCCCGGCGGGGTCGACGATGACGACGATGACTGCAACATCACGATCAATGGTGGCAATGACATTGTGATCTCCGCCTTCGGCGCCATGAATGGCGCGGTCACGGAGCGCTTCCCAGCCGGCTGGCCGAATGGGATGAACCTGTGCGGCCACCAGAACTCGGAGTTCACCAACGCTGAGATCGCAGCCTTGTTGGACCCGCTGGCGCCGACGACCGGGATGGTGCTGGTCGAGGTCTTCTACGATTACCACATGGTGATGGCCCTGCCCTGGATCACGGCTTTTGTTCCCGATCCGGTGACGCTGCATGCTTACAGCATCATGCCGAATGCCAATGTCGAACCGACGCCGACAACGACCCCGTAGGCCACCGATGACTGGGAGACCGATGGACGACCGACTGCAGCGTGGACAAGCCCTGGTCTTGATCGCCCTGGCCTTCATCGGTCTGGCGGCGTTCATCGGCCTGGCGGTGGATGCCGGGATCCTGTTCTCGGCCGTCGGCCATCTGCGGCGCTCGGTCGATGCCGCCTCGCTGGCGGCCGCCAACCAGTTCCGCGAGGGCCGGCCGGTCGAGGCCCTCGAGCGCTCGGCTACCGAGTTCATCAACCTCAACAGCATCGACCCGGCGACCGCCAATATCTTCATCTGCGACATCATTAACCCGACTCCGGATCCCGCCGTGCACGATCCGGCCTTGTGCCCTACCGGCGGCGA
>JALHUE010000405.1 GCA_022866145.1 Anaerolineales bacterium
TCCGGGTGACCCGACCGATGGTCCGGACGGTGGCTTCCACGCTCTCTTTCTTCTCGGCCATTCTGCCTCCCGTTTCGCTATCCTAGGGCCGAGAAGTGCGTCTTAGCAAACGGCTCCTAATGTCTCATTTGGTTTGACGACATACAGTGAACGACGAGAGCGTCTCGGCCGCCGTGGCGTGCCGCAGGTCGAGCAGCCGGCCGGCGGCGTCATAGGTGTAGGTCGAGACGACGCCGTTCGGCAGCGAGGTCTGAGTCAGTCGGTTGGCGGGATCGTAGCTGTAGGCGGTGACGAGCGAGGCCCAGTCGGTCACTCGCAGCATGCGGTCCGCCGGGTCGTAGCCGTAGGTCACCGTCTTGCCATCCGGGTAGGTCAGCCGGGTGCGGTTGCCCACAGCGTCGTAGGCGTAACCGACGGTGCCGCCAAAGGGATCGGCCTGCCCTGGATGGCTGGCCAGGGTCACCGCCGTTGGCCGGTATAGGTTGTCGTAGGACCAGGTCGTGGTGCCCATGCCGTCCTGCATGCGCGTCCGTGTCCCCGCGGCATCGTAGGTGAAGGCGACATCGGCATCGGGGTCGGGGTAGTCAATTGCCGCCAGACGGTTCAGGGCGTCGTAGACGAAGGTTGTGGTGAATCCCTCGGCGTCGGTTAGCGTCGTCCGGTTGCCATTGCGGTCGTAACCGTAGGCGGTGGTGTGGCCAAGCGCATCGGCTTCGGCGATCAGCCGATTGAGATCATCGTAGGTGGAGGTGGAGATGTGCCCGCTGCCGTCCAGGATGGTGAGCCGGTTGCCATTTCGGTCGTAGGTGTACTCGGTGCGCACGTTGGTGTCGGCGGTGATGGCAGGAACCGGGCGATAGTTCTCGACGACGGCCGTCAGCCGGCTGAGGCGGTCGTACTCGTAGCCCGTCACCACACCCTCGGCATCGGTCATCGAGATCCGGTTGCCGACCTCGTCGTAGGCGTACCTCACCGTGTTGTCGAGCGGATCGGTGATGGTCACCTGGCGGTGCAGCTTGTCATAGGTGAAGGCGGTGACGATCTGCAGCGGGTCGATCTGGGTAAGCACGTTGCCGGCGGCGTCGTAGATCGTCCGGCTGACATGCAGGTTGGGATCGGTGGAGACGACCGGCCGGTTGAGGTCATCATATTCCGTGGACTGCACATGGCCGTTGGGGTCCGTCAGGGTGAGCTGGTTGCCGACCGCATTGTAGGTGTAGGCCGTCACGCCGCCCAGGGCGTCGATCTGGCGCTGCGGGCGGTTGAGGGAATCGTATTCGTACCGTGTCCGCAACTCGTTGGGATCGATCTGCGCCAGCAGATTGCCGAGGGCGTTGAACTCAGAGCGCTGGATGCCGCCCAGGGGATCACGCGTCTCGACCAGCCGGTTGAGCTCGTCGTAGAAGAACAGGGTGGTGTTGCGGTTGGCGTCGGTCATCGAGGTGCGGTTGCCGACGGCATCGTACTCGTACCGCATCACCCCGCCCAGGGCGTCCGTGACGGTCCGCAGGCCGGGAGTGCCAGGGTCGGCCCTACTAACACGACCAGCACTACCAGGAGCGTCGAGCAGTTGGACTTGCGGCGGTGTGCCAGCGGCAGCCGCCTCTTCTGGCCAAACGGCGCCAGTCCGGCCGTTTGCCCCGAGAGCGAGCGAGACGGGGTTGCCGACTGCGGCGCTATTCCGCTGATGACCACGACGGGTGGAAGTCCATTCCCGGTCCCGGGTTCTCAGTGAGGCGCAGAACACCGCCACCGTCAACTCTTGCTACGTATAGGCTCCCGGGGCCATCTCTCGGCGACATGAACGCAATGCACTTGCCGTTGGGCGACCAAGCAGGTGTGTAGTTGTGGGGAGCCTCTTCGTCTGTTAAGTAGCGACCGCCTGACCCATCAGCGTTCATAATGAAGATATCCCAGCCTTCACCTTTGGGGGCCGAGAAGGCCAGCGAAGCGCCGTCAGGCGACCAGCGGACGGGTCCCTCGGCAGGGAGATCGGACAGTCTGTGCCTTTCCGACCCGTCAGGCTTCATGGTGTAGACGTACATATCCAGACTCCCTGCAGACGCCTGATACAGGAAAGCGATCGTGTCCTGGGTGGTGGACCAGTCAGGATACTCCTCTCGAAGTTGGGTCTTTGTGATGCTAGTTTGATCGGGGCCATTCCTGTTTGTGACGAAGATTTCGGAGTTGTCAGATCCATCGAAGTAGTGAACCGTGTAGGCGACCTTTTCACCATCCGGCGACCATGTGGGTTGATCCTCCCATGTATCGGGTCTGTCTGTGAGGCGCCTTGTCTCCGTTCCGTCTGCTGATGTCACGTAGATGTCGAACATGCCTCGATCACCTGCCTGATCGGAGGCGTAGGCTAGCTCTTCGCCGCTCGGTGACCAAGAAGGGTGAAAGTTGAAACCGCCTTCAGCAGCAAGTGCCTGCAGATCCGTCCCATCCATGTTCACTACGAAGACGCTGTCGGTGGCGCCGCCCGTTCGCACAAATGCGATTCTCCCGGCTGTGGAGCTTGACCCCGAGGGAGTAGGCGCACAATCGAGGAAGCTGGCGTCCGAGGGAGGCGACGGCGTCTCAGGGGTGTGCGATGGTCTAGGTGTCCGTGTGATCGGCAAGCGAGTTGCTGAGGCCTGGAGGCTCGGTGATGGGGATTGGTCCACTTGTGGTGAGGCAGACCAGCCCCCCACATTGTTGCAGCCGGCGAGAAGAAGCGAGAGAAGGAGGATTCCCTCAACGACTCGATTGATAGACCCCCCCCCGAAGTCATGGCCCATATTCCGCCCTAGCGATGTAGTGTGGCTCATGCCCCTTTCTCAATCCGCGGCACGTTCGGCGAACCGATATCGACGAGGAATGCTCAAGCGATGCGATCCAATCCTGCGCAAGGCGGAGGGGCTGCGGTCACGCCCGCGCGCACGGAAGCCGAGACTGCAAATCTTCCATCCAGCGTACTCACTCGATGTGACCATCAAGTTCGCGAGGGGAAGTCAATCCGTCAACGAGCAACTGCGGGTGTTGGTTGTCAAGGTCGACCATCTCAAGATGCCAAGAGGAGCCGCGGCCCGCCAAGTATACGAGATGGTTGCCGTCTGGAAACCAGATCGGGTTCGTCTCGGCATCTGGGGCATCGGTGACCTGGCGGACATTCACATGACATGCCTCCTCTGCGTCGGTGCATGCAAGGGTGGCAACATAGATATTCCTATTCCCTTCTTTTCTGGACACGAAGGCGAGCTGCGTCCCGTCGGGAGACCAGGCGGGATAGGAGACAGATCCGTCAGTAGCGATGCGCTGGGCTTTGGCGATGGAGCCCGGCGACTCCCCCACAGAGCTGATGAACAGGTCTGCCTTGTCGCCGCTGGTAGCCGTGTAAGCGATCCGGTCTCCGCTAGGCGACCACTGGATGAAACCAGCCGCATTGCGCGCCATAGTATCTAGGCCGCGGCTGGGCAAGAAGACGACATTGAGAGTCCTAGATCCGATTGTGTCGCCAATGAATGCGATGCGCGTCCCATCGGGGGACCAGTCGGGGTTTGACGGGAATGCTTCCTCGACAGCAACGTATGGGTCCCCAAGTGGGGGCGTCACCATTATTCCTCCGTCTCCCTCCCACGTGGCGTAAGCGACTAGCTCTCCTTTGGGGGACCAATCTGGGTCGTGACCCGCAGACGCCAGGGGTCCGAGGGCACCGCCCCATTCCCCGACTACGAAGACCCCGAGCACATCAGAGACCTCGGGATCGAGGTCGGAGGCGAA
>JALHUE010000406.1 GCA_022866145.1 Anaerolineales bacterium
GCCCCCGCCCGGGGTTCAGTACGGCCTTTCAGCGGCACCTGCTCGAGCTGGAAGGGGTTAAGTTCAATGAGGCCGGGCAGATCGAGCTCTGGGTCTTCGGCTGGGATCCGTCCCCGGCCGCAGCACCAGGGGTCAAGGCCCAGGCGGCGCACTCACCTCGCTGAGCGCAGCCCGACGGATTGACATCCCGCAAGTTCTGGAGGCGCGCACGCATGGACGCCCTGATCGTCGCTGGCGGAACACCTGCCCCCACCGATCCGCTGTATCCGGACTGCCGCGGCCGGCCCAAGAGCCTGCTCGACGTCGGCGGGCGGCCGATGGTTCAGTGGGTGCTGGATGCGGTCGCCGGGTCCGCTAGGATCGACAGGATCCTTGTGGTGGGGTTGGGCAAAGAGGACGGACTGCAGTCCAGCAAACCCCTGCTCTACCTGGCCGAGCAGGGCAGCCTGATCGGCAATCTCCGAGCCGGGATGGCGTACGCCAGCAGTCACGATCCCTCCGCGGATCACCTGCTGATGGCGACCTCCGACATTCCCTTGATCACCTCCGAGATGGTCGGCTTCCGCGCCGACCAGATCCAACAGGCGGGGGCGGACCTGGACTACTGCGCCATTGAGCGCAGCATCATGCAGGCCCGCTTCCCTGACTCGCGTCGCTCGTACATTCATCTGAAGGATATCGAGGCCTGTGGCGGAGATATCCACGGGGTTCGCCTGGCCTTGAACTGGGATGATGCCCTGTGGGATCGGCTGATTGCCGCCCGCAAGAACGCCCTCAAGCAGGCCTACTTGCTCGGGCTGGACACGGCCTTGATGTTGCTCCTCAGGCAGGCGAGCGTTCCGTGGGCGGAGGAGAAGATCAGCCGACGTCTACACCTGCGTGCGCGGGTCCAGGTGTGCCCTTATGCCGAAGTCGGGATGGATGTCGACAAGCCATTCCAGCTGCAGATCGTGCGCCGGGAGATCCAGGCGCTGACCCGGTGAAGGCTGGATGAAGGTTGGCTCGTTGCTCGTTGCCGACACCCAGCGGTCTGAGGCTCTGCGTATCCCCGCCAATGCCCGCGGGCGGCGCCGCCTGGCCGCGATCCTGGCCCATTCGGGCGACTCCTGGTTCTGGCTGCTCGGCCTGGCTCTGACCTGGCTGCTCGGTGACTCTCCTACCCGTACCTGGGCGATTGCGGTGGCAGCCGCCATCGGGGTGCTGGCGATCGTCGTGCTGGGACTGAAGAAGCTCGTCCGCCGACCTCGACCCGAGGGGGACTGGGGGCAGATCTACCGGGCAACCGACCCGCACTCCTTCCCGAGCGGGCATGCAGCTCGCGCCTTCCTGCTGGCGGTGCTCGCCACAGGCTGGGGGCCGGTCTGGCTGGCGCCGATCCTATGGATCTGGGCGCCACTGGTGTGCCTGGCGCGGGTGGCCCTCGGCGTTCACTTCCTGTCAGACGTTGCTGTCGGGGCCGTGATCGGGATCGTCGTCGGCCTGGCTATGATCGTGCTGGCCCCGATCTAGCCCCTCCCTCCGCGGCTGGGAGCGCCGGCGCGCCACCGGCACAGCTTCCCACTCCCAACGGACCTTCTGGCCGGGCTCGCCCA
>JALHUE010000407.1 GCA_022866145.1 Anaerolineales bacterium
GCCAAAGCTAGTATCGCGCTGAACTCAACGCCTGGCTGGCCGGGTCGGCTCCATCGAGTTGTTCGGCGCCCGCCAAGGTGGGCTTACTGAATCGCCATGTAGACGCGCACTCGTTCGTCGGGCGAGATGAGGTGATCGAGGTCCTCGGCATCCTTGTCGACGTCGATCTCGACCCAGTTCACCTCGCCGCTGAACTTCTTGGGGGTTGGATAGTCGTTCGTGACCGGCGAACCGAATTCGTTGCCGAGGTCACAGGTCTCGTCGGCGGAAAAAATGAACGGCTCGGTCTGATCAACCCGGCCTTCGCCAGCCTTGTTTCCGTCCACGTACAGCGTGACCGTGCCGCCCTTCGCCAGACCGCCGCCGTCGTACTTGAACTCCATCCGCACCTGGTGCATCCCCGGCGGGATCTTCGACGTTCCCTCGACGTAGTACCGGTTCAGGCCGTAGAAGTTGTAGCAATACTTCGGCTTGCCGGCCTTGGCGTACAGGCTCCAGCCGCCCGTGGTGCCACCCTGGGCGACGATGACCCCTTCCGCCCCGGATGTGGGCACGACCACCTCGGCCGTCACCGCATGCGACTTGTTCTTGATGTTGACGATCGAGCCCTCGGTCAACCGCCCCATGCCACCGAACAGCAACTGCCGCGTGCCCTTGACCAACTGCGGCCGACCGGCAAGGTCGGCGTTGGCACGCTCGGCAAAGCGGTCGTCCAATGGCAGCACGTTGTACTTGACCGCTTCGATCAGCCACAGCCGCTGTAGTTCATGCAGCTTCGGCGGATTCTCCTTTGCGAGATTATTAGACTGGCTCCAGTCCTTGGTGGTGTCGTATAGCTCCCAGACATCGTCGTCGAAGGCCGGCAGCTTGAGCGCACCGGTCAGCCACGGGGTGCGGTGTTTGGTCACCGCGGTCCAGCCCTTGTGGTAGATGCCGCGGTTCCCAAACATCTCGAAGTACTGCGTCTCGTGCCGCTCGGCCGTCCTGGCGTCGTTGAACGAGTACGCCATGCTGACCCCCTCGATCGGGTGCTGCTGGACCCCGTTGACGAAGACCGGCTCGGGCAGGCCAGCCACTTCCAGAATGGTCGGCGCGACGTCGATGACATGATGGAACTGGCTGCGGATTTCGCCCTTGGCCTTGATCCCCTTCGGCCAGTGGACGATCGTGCCGTTACGGGTGCCGCCCCAGTGCGAAGCCACCTGCTTGGTCCACTGGTAGGGCGTGTCCATGGCGTGCGCCCACCCCACAGCGTAGTGGTTGTACGCCTCCACCCCGCCGAACTTGTCGAGGTGGGCTTTCATGAACTCCGGCGTCTCTAGGTGGCCGAAGCCCGTGGCCGTTACCATCTCGTTGTACGTGCCCTGGAGCGAGCCCTCGGCTGAGGCGCCGTTGTCGCCGATGATCAGGTAGATTAGCGTGTCCTCCAGGATGCCGAGGTCCTTGAGCGCGTCGATCAGCCGCCCGACGTGATGGTCGGTGTGCTCGAGAAAGCCGGCATAGATCTCCATCTGCCGGGTAAGGACCGGCTTCATCTCGGCCGAGATGGTGTCCCACGCGGGGATCTCGGGATGCCGCTCGGTGAGCGCGCAGTCCGGCGGGATCACGCCGAGTTTCTTTTGGCGGGCGAAGGTCTCCTCGCGCAGCTTGTCCCAGCCCTGGTCGAACTTGCCCTTGTACTTGGCGATCCACTCTTTCGGCACATGGTGCGGCGCATGAGTGGCGCCTGGTGCGAAGTAGGTGAAGAACGGCTTGTCGGGCACGAGCGCCTTTTGCTGGCGGATCCACTTGATAGCCTTGGTGGTCATGTCCTCGGTGAAGTGATAACCCTCTTCGGGCGTCTTCTCGGGCTCGAGCGGAGTCGTGCCTTCCGTGATCGCCGGATACCACTCGTTCGTCTCGGCGCAGATGAAGCCATAGAAGTACTCGAACCCGCCGCCACCGGTAGGCCAGGCATCGAACGGGCCCATGGGGCTGGTCTGCCAGGCGGGCACTTCATGGCACTTGCCGAACTGCGACGTCGAGTAGCCGTTGAGCTTCAGCGTGCGGGCGATCGGGGAAATGGTGTTGGGCAGGACGGAGGAATTGCCCGGCGCCGACGTCGCCAACTCGGTGATGTTGCCCATGCCGGCCGAGTGATGGTTGCGGCCGGTCAGGAGCGCCTGGCGGGTGGGCGAGCACAACGCGCAGGTGTGGAAGCGGTTGTAACGCAACCCGTTGGCGGCGAGCTTATCGAAGTTCGGTGTGTTGCACGGACCGCCAAAGGTGCTGGACGCCCCGAAACCGACGTCGTCAATCAGGATGACGAGCACATTGGGCGCGCCTTTGGGCGGCCTCAATTCCCTGATCGACGGATACTTCGTATCGGGATCCTTGGCGTCGTAGGTTGTCAAACCCATGTGCGGCTGATCTGGGATGGGAAGATTAGAACGGTTTCGATCATTGGGTTGGTTGGACATGGTCTCTTCTCCCTATGAAAGCTTCTACCTGGCTCAACGCGAGCATTTGGAGCGGTGAGTATCTAGATCGTTTGCTTGAATGGAAAGTGCCGCGACATATCGGGTTGCCCAGTGAGGGCGCCCGATTACCATCGCAGACCATCATTCAAGCACCCCGCGATTCGGCGGAAAAGGGCCCGCGATCCTATGGGAAGATCAAGGGCCAACCGGAGAAGGCAGGCGAGATCATCACCGCGTGACCTTCCCGGGATTCTACATCAAACCAGCCTTGGCAGAGACCCGCGCTTAGGGCGCCGAACGGCCTCGAGCTAAGCTGCCCGGCGGAAGC
>JALHUE010000408.1 GCA_022866145.1 Anaerolineales bacterium
GTCAGCCGAATCACAGTGTCAATGACTTCATTCAAGACCGTCGCCAGATCCAGAGACGAGTTGACGACTTTGGCGACATCGGCCAGCGCCCGCAGGTTGCGGCGCTCCTGATCCATCGACTCCACGCTTTCGGACAAAATGCGCAGGCTGCTACTCAGGTGCTTCAGGCTGTCCTCGACACCGGCCGGCAGGGCCTCGCCCACCCGGCGGCGGTTTTCGGCATGCGCCGCCAGCTGGGCGCGCACCTCGTCGGCCATCCGGCTCAATCGCGCCAGGTGCTCCTGGGGAGTCAGACGTACGGTGGGCTCACTCACTTGTCAACCCCTCCCGAGATCCAGCTGAGCAGCATCTGCAGCTCCAGCCCGCGCCACAGTCGGCGCAGTGACTTGGCATCGACCGCCGCAGCTCCGTAGCGTTCGCCGGCATAGGCCTCGACAAGACTTCGGCTGGCTTCCTCCAGCGCAGGGTGCCGGGCGGCGAGCTGCCCGGCGCGTTCATGGGCAGTTGTCGCCGGCGAGGGATGTAGCCCTAGGCGGGGCAGCCATCCGCTCCAGCGGCGGTAGATCACCGCCGAGAGAGTCAAATCCTCAGGCGCCAGTCGCGCCAGGCGGTCGGGGGCCTTCACGCCGACACGCCGCAGCCCTCGGCTCACGCCTCGAACGGCGAGCGTCCAGGCCACCGGATCGGCTCGCAGCCAGGCGGCCAGCAGCAAGGCGATTCCCCCGGCCGCGGTTAGGACGGCCAGCGCCAGACGCAGACCACCTAGACCCGGCACTCCCCCGGGCAGTGCGGCCTCCTCGGCCAGGTCCTCCTCGCCGCCCATGGATTGTTCAAGCCCTGCCTCCGGAGTGGGCACTGGTGGAGAGAGGCGCGAACCGAAAGCAGCTCCGGCTTCAGCCCCCGCCCGGGCGAGCTCCGGCTGCCCGCCGGTCGGCTCGAACTCGATCCAACCGTAGCCCGGGAAATACACCTCGGGCCAAGTGTGTAGGTCGGTCCCGTAGACCTCGTAGAACACGTCGGACTCGGCCAGTTCCTGCAGGTTGCCGGTTTCCTGGCGCGGCGTCCCCTGTGCGTATCCGGCGGCCATCCTGGCCGGGACGCCGGCCTCCCGCAGCAGGATCACCGCTGCCGAGGCATACCATTCGCAAAACCCGGTCTGGTAGTCGAAGAGAAACCAGTCCAGCGGCTCAGGGGTCTCCGGCGGCTCTTGGGTGACTCGGCTGTACTCGATATTGCCACGAAGCCAGCGAACCACGGCCTGCGCCTTGTCGAAGGAATTGTCCTGCCCCTCGGTGATGCGCCGGGCCAGGGCACGGGTCCGGTCCGTGATCTCCGGCGGAACCTGCAGGTATTCCCGGGTGACCCACTCCGGGTAGGGACCAACCGCCGCCCGCAGATCACCCGCCGACGGGGCGGCATGCATCGCCCGCAGGCGATAGCTCTCCCCGGCCTTGACCACTCCCGGGACACTGACCGTCGTCACATCCTGGATCTGATCCCCGGCACGCCGGACGCCGAACTCCGTTTGGCGGCTGACCCATACCGGCTGTGCAAGAACATACAACGTGCGCAGGCCGGGAAGCCTGGGCTCGATCCCAACCTCAACCGCCTGCCTGCCAAGAGTATCGGTGAGAGTCAGGTCCGGACGGAGCGGGTAGACTGGGATCGTCTCGACCTGCGCCGCAAGCCACCTCCCATCTTCGTATCGGGAGTACACCTTAGCGCGCCAGTAGTAGCGGCCTTGGTCTTGGCCGAGCCTGGCGGCCGAGATTCGCAGGATCAATTCGTTTTCCGGCTCGGAGCCTGCCTTGAGAGTCAGATCATCGCCATACACTTCGTACGCATAGGCGGCAGGGCTGCGCAGCCCGCGCAGGCTCTCTCCAAGTCGCTCGCGCA
>JALHUE010000409.1 GCA_022866145.1 Anaerolineales bacterium
CATCGGGAAAGAAACTGATCATCCGGGACTCGCCGCGCTCGAGGGCCGATTCGACGTGGCCGAGACAACCGCGCCGGTACACTGCGTGCAGCGGCTCGAACTCGCCGCCGCGGCGGGGGATGATCACATCGGCTTCCGCCGAGCGCGAAAGAAGGTAGCGCAGCAGGTTGGGCTGCAGAAACGGCATGTCGCAGGCCACCACGAGGACCGTATCCCCCCGCGCCGCCCGCAGCGCCGTGCGCAGGCCGACCAGGGCTCCCAAACCGGGTTGGGGATCGGAGGCGGTGGGCACGCCCAGGAAGGCATAGGCCTGCGGTCGGTTGGTGGTGATCCAGAGCTCATCCCCCAGGCTGCCGGCGCGATCGATGACATGCCGTACCAACGGCTTGCCCGCCAGCAGCAGGAGACCCTTGTCCTGACCCATGCGGCGAGACTGGCCGCCAGCCTGGATGACCACCGAGATCATGCGGGGATTGTACCAACCGCAGAATGCAGGGAGGCGGATGTTATAATGCCGCCCGAGGGGATCATGCCGAGTTTGGCGGAGGAACTCGACGGGCTGACCATAGAGGGCGTGCTGTACGAGCGCCTTGCCGAGAGTGCAGTCCGGTGCTTCGCCTGCGGCCACAACTGCTTGATCCGCGACGGTCGTCGCGGCGTATGCAAGGTGCGCTTCAACGCCGCCGGCGTCTTGTGGGTCCCCCATGGCTACGTCGCGGCCCTGCACAACGATCCCGTTGAGAAGAAGCCCTTCTATCACCTGCTGCCCGGTTCGAGCGCCCTGACGTTTGGGATGCTCGGCTGCGATTTCCACTGTGACTACTGCCAGAACTGGGTGACCTCGCAGGCGATGCGCGATCCGGCTTGTGAGGGTGTTGGCGCCTGTGTGCGTCCGATCAGCGCCGAGCAGGTGGTGGTGGCCGCCGTGCGCGCCGGGGCGGATGTCGTCGTGTCTTCCTACAATGAGCCACTGATCACCAGTGAGTGGGCGGTGGAGATCTTCCGCCGGGCTCAGCAAGTCGGCCTGATCTGCGCCTTCGTGTCCAACGGGAATGCCACGCCCCGCGCGCTGGAGTATCTGCGCCCGTACCTGACCGCCATCAAGATCGACCTGAAATCGATGAGCGACCGGACGTACCGCCGGCTGGGCGGGACCCTCGAGGCCACCCTATCAACGATCCGGCTGGCGCATGAGATGGGATTGTGGGTCGAAGCCGTGACATTGGTGGTTCCGGGCCTGAACGACAGCCCGGAGGAGTTGATGGATGCCGGCCGGTTCCTGGCGGGTGTCTCTCCCGACATCCCGTGGCACGTCACGGCTTTTCACGGGGATTATCGCATGACCGGCACGGAGAACACCTCGGTCGCTACGCTGCTACGAGCGGCCGAGATCGGTCAGGAGGCCGGGCTACGCTATGTCTATGGCGGCAACCTGCCGGGCTCCGTGAACGAGTATGAGACAACGTTCTGCCCGAGCTGCCGCCGTCCGCTGATCGAGCGCCGCGGCTTCGCCGTGCTCTCCTACTCCTTGACGCAAGAAGGCGCCTGCCCGGACTGCGGGGAGTCGATCCCCGGCGTTTGGGCGGCGCCGAGTCCGGGGCGAGAAGCGGCGGGCGCCGCCGGGGGCAGCCTGCGCTTGCGCCGGGCGGAATAAGGCACCTGGATGACCCCCGCCAACGACGAGTCCCCAGTGATCTTGTTGTTGACCTACGATCCCATGCCGGACCGCCGGGAGGCGTACTTCCGCTTTGTGCTGGGGGAGTTCGTGCCGGCGCTGGAGCGCCTGGGGCTGAAGATGTCGGAGGCGTGGCACACCGCCTACGGCGACTACCCCCTGCGGCTGACCGGCTTCATCGCCCCAGATCAAGACACCATGGACTACGCTGTGATGTCGCCGGACTTCCAGGGTCTAGAGAACCGGCTGCAGGACTTCGTAGTGAACTACCAACGGCGGGTGGCGCCGTTGCGGCGCCGCTTCCAGTTCTAGCCCGCCCGAGGCGCTTGAATAAGAGGAAAAGCGTCATTTTTGGGGGTGACAGAGAGCACTTCGGCGCCTCGGAACAGCCCGCTACAGTGGTGGCAGTCGAGGACGGCTCTGGCGAAGGAGGGCGAGATGCCCTGGGTCGAGTGGCGGCCTGTCCAGCGTGAATTCTGCGACCGGGTTCAGGAGCAGGTGGTCCTGGAGGCGCA
>JALHUE010000410.1 GCA_022866145.1 Anaerolineales bacterium
CATCCGGGCCCTGGCGGCCCGCCTGACGGAAGTCTGGGAGGCCGGCGGTCTCCAGCTGGCAGGCCTGCGTCGCGGCGAGAGGGTGCTGATCCGCCAGGGGATGTTTGAAGGCTACGAAGGGATCTTCGACGTCAAGCTCCCGGGCAGCGAGCGCGTGCGAGTTCTGCTGCGGATGCTGAACAACCGGTTTGTTCCGGTTGAGGTCGATGTGGCGTTGGTCGAACGCCTGCCATGAGAGCTTGGCCTGGGATCTTGTCGGCCCATTGTGGCTGCCGGTGGCGGGTCTCCCGGGCCGCGCAGGGCGATCCTGGGCGGGAACGGGCAGGCTGCTGATCATGCCGTCGGTGCTCTTCGTGTGCAGCGCCAATCAATGCCGCTCGCCGCTGGCGGAGGTGATCTTGCGCCAGCTGGTGGCCGGCGAGGCGCCCGAGGAGACCTGGCGAGTGGCGTCGGCCGGGACGTGGGCGATCCCCGGCTTGCCGGCGACGGACTACAGCCAACAAGAGGCGCGCCGCCGCGGCCTGGATCTGAGCCGACATCTCTCACAACCAGCGTCGTGTGACCTGCTCGCCGAGTTCAACTTGGTATTGACGATGGAGAAGCAGCACCAGCACGAGCTGCAGACAGCCTGCCCGGCACAAGCCGGCAAAGTTCACCGGCTGTCGGAGGCCGTGGGCGGCGAATTCGACATCGACGATCCGCACGGCGGCCCGCAGGCCGGGTATCGCTCGCTGGGCGAAACTCTGGCGAGCCTGCTGGAGGACGGACTCCCGGCGATCCGGGGACTGGCAACCGCCGGCAGGCGGCCGGATGGGGCCTAGCAGCCGCCCCGGGGTCAGGGTCAAACGGGCCTTGGCGCGAACCGGGGAATCTGCATATCATCGATAGCGACCTTGCGAGGCGACGATGGAAGAACGCAAGATCCGGGTGGTAATCGCCGATGACCACGGGCTGATCTGTCAGGGGCTGCGCATGGTGCTCGAGCGCGGCGGTATGGAAGTCGTCGGCGTGGGTTCAACCGGCCGACAAGCGGTCGAGCTGACGGTGGCCGCCAAACCGGATGTCCTGATCCTCGACATCCGCATGCCCGACATGGACGGGTTGGAGGCCCTGGCGGAGGTCAAGAACCAGGGGCTGCCGGTCAGCGTGATCATGTTGACCTCCTTCGACACGCCCGAGTACCTGGCGCAGGCCGTGGCCAAAGGTGCGGCCGGCTTTCTCTCCAAATCGGCGGATGTCAAGGGCATCCCGGAGGCAGTGCGGGCCGTGGTCGCCGGCGAGGCGATCGTCGACCGGCAGCTGCTGCAGGCGGCGCTCGACACCAGCAGCCGGGCAGCGATCGAGAACCGCGGCTTCCAGCGGCGATCGGCCAACGACCTGACCGAGCAGGAAACGCGCGTGCTGCGGCTGGTGGCGGAAGGGCTGGACAACAACGCCATCGCCGCTTCACTCGGGGTCAGCCGAAACACGGTCAAGACCCACGTCCACAACATCTTCTCCAAGCTCGGCGTCTCCGACCGCACTCAGGCCGCCATCCTGGCGATGCGGATGGGACTGAGCAGCTGAGGTTGGCCGTTGGCCGCGGCCAGCCGCCGCGGGTTCATGGCCCGCGCCCGGTGAGCGGCCGGCGCTCCTGGAGGCCGTACGCATGAAGGTCCTGATCACGGGCGGGGCCGGGTTCATCGGCTCGCATGTCGCCGACGCCTACCTCGAGGCTGGGGCGCAGGTCTTGGTCGTCGACGATCTCTCCAGCGGGAGCGTGGACAACCTCGATCGCCGCCTGCGCCTGATTGAGATGGACATCCGCAGCCCCGAGTTGAGAGACGTCTTCACCGCCGAGCGGCCTGAGATCGTGAATCACCACGCCGCCCAGATCGACGTCCGCCGCTCGGTGGCTGACCCCCAGATGGATGCCAGCACCAACATTCTGGGAGCGCTGAACGTGCTCGAGTGCGCCCGCCAGCAGCAGGTCTCGCGCTTCCTCTACGCCTCCACCGGCGGCGCGGTCTACGGTGAGCCTGTGGAGCTTCCCTGCCGTGAAGACCATCCGATCCGGCCGATCTGCCCCTACGGCGCCAGCAAGCACGCCTTCGAGCACTACCTCGAGATGTACTCTGCGCTCTACGGCCTGCCGTATTCCATCCTGCGCTATGCCAATGTGTATGGCCCGCGCCAGGACCCGCTGGGCGAAGCCGGCGTGGTGGCGATCTTCACGGCGAAGATGTTGGCGGGGGAGGCGATCGTGGTCAACGGCGACGGCGAGCAGACCCGCGATTTCGTGTTTGTCGGGGATGTTGCCCGGGCCAACCTGCTGGCCACCGGCTTGGGCGAGGCTTGCGGCACGTTCAACATTGGCACCGGCGTCGGCACTTCGATCAACGAGGTGTTTGGACACCTGAAGCGCGCTACGGGCTACAGGCTGGCGCCCTCCCACGGCCCGGCCAAGCACGGCGAAACGCGTCACATCTATCTCGACTCCAGCCATGCCGCCGAGGTTCTGGGGTGGAGCGCCGAGGTCGCCTTGGGGTCAGGGCTTGCC
>JALHUE010000411.1 GCA_022866145.1 Anaerolineales bacterium
CAGTGCGAGCTCGGCGAACCGGACTCCAGCGGCCGGCGCCGCCCGATCCCCATCGAGGGATCGAACTTCACCGTCTCTGCCGACACGGCCATCCTGGCCCTGGGCTACTGGCCGGATCCGGCTGTGGGAAAGACGACCCCGGACATGAAGACCGACAAGTGGGGGCAGATCATCGCCGATAAGGAGACGGGCGCCACCTCCAAGCCTGGCGTGTATGCCGGGGGCGACGCTGTCACCGGCCCCGACCTGGTGGTCACGGCCATGGCCGGGGGGCGACGAGCTGCGGGCACGATCATCGAGTACCTCAAGGCCTGATCCGTACTTGCCGTCCCTCACCCCGCGAACGACAATCCGCCTCCGAGCCCTCGGAGGCGGTTAAGTCCCAGGGCTCTGAAAGGAGCCGCCCCCCATGCTTCAGGCGTCAGCTCTTGCCCAGTACCTGAAGACGTCGGCAGCGGCGTTAGGGTTCGACCTGGCTGGCATCACCCGGCCCACCGCCGTTCGCCACCACTCCGTCTTCAACGCCTGGGTAGCCGCCGGCCGGCATGGAGCCATGGGATACCTGGCGACGGAGCGCGCCCTGGAGGTGCGGCGTGACCCGCGCCGGCTGTATCCGGCCTGCCGCTCGATCCTCGTCGTGGCGGCGAACTATGCCCCCGCACCGCAGTACCAGACCGCACCCTGGCAGATGGATCTTGCCGCCTACGCGCTCGGCCAGGACTATCACGAGGTCCTGAGCGACCGGCTGCGCCGGCTTGTGGCTGACCTCGAAGCCCAGGTTGGGAGACCTGTCGGCCACCGCATCTACACCGACACTGGCCCGGTGATGGAGCGCGAATTGGCCCAGCAGGCAGGGCTGGGGTGGATCGGGCGCAACACCTGTTTGATCCATCCGCGCCGCGGCTCGTATCTGTTTCTGGCTGAGGTCCTGCTGGACCTGGACCTGCCGTCCGATCCGCCCTTCAAGCCGGACCGCTGTGGTTCCTGTCGTCGCTGTGTGGAGGCCTGCCCGACAGGGTGCATTCTGCCGGATCGTACCCTCGACGCCCGCCGCTGCATCTCCTACCTGACCATAGAACTCCGGGGCCGCATCCCTCTCGAACTCCGGCCGGCCATCGGGAGTTGGGGGTTCGGCTGTGACCTGTGCCAGCAGGTATGCCCGTGGAACCTGTGCTTCGCTACACCGACCGGGGATCCCGCCTTCCAGCCGCCAGCGCTGCTGCGCTGGCCGAGGGCGCTCGATTTCTTGCGCCTTACCCCAGAGAAGATCCAGCTCGACCTGCGTCACAGTCCGCTGAGGCGAGCCCGGCGAAGCGGGCTGGTACGCAACGCCGCCATCGTCGCCGGCAACCTGAGGGACCCGGCGGCTCCGCCGGCCCTGGCCGTCCTGCTGGAGAGGGAAACCGATCCGGACCTGCGCGAGGCGGCTGCCTGGGCGCTCGGCCGCTTCCCGGGCAAAAGCGGCCAGACCTGAGGCGGCCCGGAGCGGCCCACCGCCAACCTGCACACAGGATGAGGCAAGGTGGGGGGGATTCTCCACCTTGGCTTGTGTCCTC
The DNA here is from genome assembly GCA_022866145.1 of Anaerolineales bacterium. Classification (NCBI taxonomy): domain Bacteria; kingdom Bacillati; phylum Chloroflexota; class Anaerolineae; order Anaerolineales; species Anaerolineales bacterium. Next base: position 1,557 of record JALHUE010000411.1, read on the forward strand.
GACTTGCCGAGGCGCGCTGGGCCCAGGACGCCCAGCGGAC
>JALHUE010000412.1 GCA_022866145.1 Anaerolineales bacterium
GTTCGACCGGATCGTGGAGGAACAAGGGCTGCCGGAGGCGGCAGCCTGGGCGACCGATATCGCCTTCCGCCAGGTCCGCGTGCGAGGAACCGACCGGGTCCCGAGGGAGGGCCCGCTGCTCGTGACCTCCAACCACCCGGGGACGGTGGATTCGCTGGCGATTACGGCCGCCCTCAACCGCAAGGATCTGAAGATCATCGCCAGCAACATGCCGGTGATTCGCAACCTGCCCTTCACCAGCCGCCATGTGATCTTTGCCTCCCTGCCCGGTTCGCAGCAGCGGATGGTGGTAATCCGGGAAGCCGTTCGTCACCTTAAGGAGAACGGGGCTCTGCTGATCTTTCCCAGCGGACGGGTCGATCCGGACCCTTCCGTCCTTTCCGGCGCTGAGAGCACCTTTGACCATTGGTCCTCCAGCATCGGGGTCCTGCTGCGGAGCGTCCCGGAAACTCAGATCCAGGTCAGCATCGCCAGCGGCATGCTCTCGCCGCTCAGCCTGCGCAACCCCTTGACGTGGTTCCAGAAGGGAAAGATGGAGCGCCAGCGCGCCGCCGAGATCTTCCAATCCATGCAGCAACTGCTCGTCCCCAGCTCCGTACGGCTTACCGCCAACGTCACGTTCGGAGAGCCTTTTCGACTTGCCCCCTCGGGCGCTCGCCGTCAGGCACAGGACATCACGGACGAGGTGGTCGCCCACGGCCGGGTGGCACTCAAGGAGCACCTGGAGCAGTGGTTCGGGGCGTGAGGCCCAATTGCGCCCGCCTCAGGCCGGCAAGCAGACGAACAACAAGGAGCGGGAAATGATCCCGCTCCTTGTGTTTCAGCTATCGGCAGCCCCATCCGAGCCAGGCTGCAGGACAAGGCAGGCTACTGAGGATTCACTTCAAGCTCAAGCACTTCCACCAGGACCTGCTGCTGGGCTGTCCCAGCGAACTCCGAACTGACCTGAAGGACATACGTATACTGGCCCACTGCCAACCCGCAGTCTTCCACGGATCCCTCCGTGGGCAGATCGTTGAAGACCCGCTCGGTGTTGCGGGTGATCCAGGCATCGGCCAGGCTCTCACCTGAGAATGACCACGAAAGCGTGGTGCACACCCCAACGTCGATCTGCGTCGGATCGGCCTGGAAGTATTGGATGGCCGGCGGCTGCTCGGGCTGTTTGGTCGCCTCGGGAGCTTGTGTCGGTTCTGGCTCTTCGCCGGGGACAACGATTCCGACCCAGACTGTCTGGCCGAACGCCTGAACGTTGGCATTGTACATCTGCCAGAATCCCTGATACGTGTGGGGCTTGCTCGGCGCCTCGAGCTCGACATACATGTCGTAGGTCTGACCCGGCTTCACACTGCCGCTGACGTAGGTCGTCTCGCCGCCCATGCCAGACTCGGCTTCGTTGCCGTACACGTAGCGGATCGAGTACTTGTCCGTCCAGGTGCACGTGCCCACGTTCTTGAGCCGCCAACCCTTCTCGAAATCCTCGTTGGGCTCCATTTCCACCGGGTCCGTCATGTTCTCATCGTCATAGTTCAGGTCAGAGACGTAGGCCATGCCGTCGATACACGCACCCGGCGCGGCCGTCGGGGTTGGACCCGGGATCGGAGTGGCGGCGGGTGGCAGAGGAGCGATCTCGGCCGGCGTGAGCTGCATGTACTGCTCGGCCAGCCGGGCGATCGTCCCGTCGTTGGTCAGGTCAACCA
>JALHUE010000413.1 GCA_022866145.1 Anaerolineales bacterium
CTGCAAGAAGTCGACGCCGGGCGCCTGACCTCGTTCGCGGTCGACGATGCCTACTACCTGGCGCGCCGGCTGGGGATGAATGTGGCCTACCTGCCGACCGTCGAGCACCTGACCGGGATCGCCTTGCTGTACCGCGGTCCGATCGTCGCCAGCGACGCCGCGCTGCTCACCAGCTCGCAGGAGCAGACCGGCATCGTCCACGCCCCGCTGCGCCTGGGTGAGACGGTGCTGCACGCCTACGGCATCTGGCTGGGGCTGGAGGACGAAGATACCCTGCGGCAAGCCGCCGAGGCGCTGGTCTTCATCGGCGAATCAACGCCGACGACCTTTGGCGGTGACTTCAACGCCGAAATCGGCTCGCCGGTGACGGACGCCGTGCAGGCGGCAGGCTTCGAAGATCCGTTCGTCCAGCTGGGCGTGGACCCGGCCCCCGACACCGATCCGGCCGTCCAACCCGACAAGCGGATTGACTTTGTCTGGGTGCGGGATCTGACGGCGCTCAAGGCCTGGGTTCCGGAGTCCGCCGCCTCGGATCACCGCATGGTCGTGAGCGAGATCGCGGTTCCGTGATCCTGCCTTGAAGGGCCGATCGTCATGCACCGCCCCGCCCCCTGCGGGCAGGTCTACCTGGAGATCGATGGGGCGCACGCCCGGTCGGAGAGCGTGGTGCTGCTGCATGGAATGGCATCCTGCGGCGAGGACTGGCTGCTGCAGCGAGCCGCCCTGCGCGGCCGGGATCACGCAGTGTGAATCGATCTGCCGGGGCATGCTCGATCCCGCACCCTGAACGGCTGGCCGACTGTCGCCTCGGGTTCGCGGGCGGTACTGCACACAGTCGATCGCTGGGCACCCTCCCGGCCGGTGCATCTTGTCGGCCTGTCCCTGGGCGCGGCAGTCTGGTTGCAGGCCCTGCTGGAGCACCTGGGGTGTGTCCATTCGGCCAGTAGGGTCAATGGGTTCGCCCGCGTTCGCCTCAAGGTTCTGGAGGCGGGTACGTTGCTCGCCGTCTGGCACACTGCCTTGCCACCTCGGGGGATGGGCAAGGAGAAGGGGACGGCCCACATCGCCGGTTGCAGTGGGAGGAAAATGCGAAAGGGGCTGCCCGCATTTGGTCAGCCCGCTTCTCTCTCATCCCCAGGCTGATTCTGGCACAGCCTTCATCCCCGGCAAGCGCCAGGGCGTCTAGCCTTCTAACTCGGCGTCGATGACCTGCTGGAACTGAGCCAGCGGCTGGGCGCCGACCATGGGGAGCCCGTTGATGAAGAACGTGGGCGTCCCGCTGACCCCCAGACCGGCGGCGTAGCGGGCGTCATCCTGAACTTCCTGGGCGTACTTCTCGCTGGATACGCAGGCCAGCAATTCATCGGCGTCCAGGCCGAGCTGCGACGCATAGGCTGCATACGTCTCGGAGCCGAGCCCCAATTCGCCTTCAAACAGGATATCGTGGAACTGCCAATAGGCGTCCTGGTCGGCGGCACACTGCGCGGCTTGAGCGGCGTAGAAAGACTCTTGGCTGGTGACTGGAAAGTCGCGGTACACGAATCGGATCTGGTCGGGGTAGGCGGCCATCAGCTCGGGGAAGGTCAGCTGGTGGAATCGCTTGCAGTAGCCGCAGTTGTAGTCGCTGAACTCGACGATCGTGATCGGGGCGTCGACCGGGCCGATGAAAGGGTCATCGTCGACACTGATGTCGAATCGGGTGGGTTGGCCGGCGGCGGCCTTGGCCTCCGTCAGCTCGGCGGCAGCCCGGCCCCAGGCGAGGTAGCCGGCTCCGATCCCCAGCGCAAAGGCGGCCGGGATCAAGCCCCATAGAAGCCAGCGGCGGCTGGGCTTGGGGGAGGTCGGGGGATCGGCCTGAGAAGAGTCGGATATCGTAGAGGGGTTGATGTCGGACATGCCGCCGATTATAACAAGCCCTGGCCGGTCTGTCGGCGCGAGAATGGATCGGGTTGACGAGGTGAGGCTCTTGGCGGCCTGCCTTCCGCACCCGAACGCCGACGGATTCAATGTTCGCGGCGGCCTGGCCCGATGCCGCCCGACGCCCCGGGAGAGGTAGAGCGATCGTGAGCGGGCGCGCAGAATGGAGAGTGTGGGGTCGGCGCGGTGAAGGCCGGCAGATTCCATGCGGGCGTCACTACCCCCAAGCCTGGAGCGCCCTCGGCCTTCATCGCATGTGGACACGAACCTGTTGAGGGCAGGCGCTGCGCCGGTTTGTTCGAGACTGCGCTCAGGCTTTGAGAATCCCGGGTAGGGGGCGCCTCATGCGGAAGGTCGAGCTCGGTGGCTGGTTGGCAAGAAAGGGAGAACATGTCCGAGATTCATCCGCTGCTGCGAAAGCGCCGCTCTTCGCGGCTGTATGATCCGGATCGACCGGTGGCGCCGGACGCCATCGCCTCGCTGTTGGAGGCGGCTCGCTGGGCGCCATCCGGCGGCAATCGGCAGCCATGGCGCTACATCGTATTCGACGATCGGGTGCCGCAGGCGAGGGACCTGGCGCGGAGCTGCTTGGACGAGAGCAACCGGGTGTGGGCGACCGCGGCGCCGGTGCTCATCGCCGCAGTCTCACGCGACCTGCGTGACAATGGACTGCCCAACGCCAAGTCGCAGCATGACTTGGGTCTGGCCAATATGAGCTTGATGTTGCAGGCGATCTCCCTGGGCCTGAACTGCCGGCCAATTGGCGGGTTCGATGCCGACAAGGCGCGCCGCCTGTTTGCTATCCCTGAAGATCACACACCGACGGTCATGATCGCTATCGGCTACCCTGGGCGTCTGGATCAAGCGACGCAAGAGATCCAGGCCAGGGAGGCCTCCACCCGTGAGCGTCAGCCGGTCGAGAGCATTGCCTTCTACGGAGGTTGGGGCCGGGAGCGGCCGTAGGCGCCGTGGCCTGCACCCGGGAGACCCCGCCTCGCCCCCTTGCAGGGATAATCAGCGGCGAGCGGCCCGGGAGCTGGGCGGGGGTCACGCCGGAGGACGAACGCCACGGAAGCCTGCCAGCTCTGCCTCCCGGCTGACAGTTGCTGGTCTGGCTGCTAGACCGTCACCAGCAAGGCGGTGACGTACATCACGGCCGTCCCGGCTGCGAAGCCGAGCAGGTTGGGCCAGGTGACGACTGCTTCGCTGTGGCGGGCGGCATCGTCCCGCAGCAGTCGTCCGACCTCGATGATGACCTGCCAGATGGCGCCCAGACCGACCCCAAGCGCAACCGCCGCCACCAGGAAGCTGAAGGCGAAGCCACCCACCCAGGCGCCGACGATCGCCGGCGCACCGGCCAGCAATGTCAGGCCGACGAACGTGCGCAGTCCCGGCCGAAAGCCCGGCGGCAGGCCCGTACGCCCCGGCGTCAGCGGCGCGGCGATGCCCACCCCCTCGGTGATGTTGTGCAGGGTGAACCCCACGATCAAGAAGGATCCCAGGCCAGCCTCACCCAGGGTGAAGGCGGCGCCGATGGCCATGCCTTCGCCCAGGTTGTGCAGGCCGATTCCGAAGGCGATCATCCAGGCAACGTACAGGCCGAGCGGCATGCCTCCGGAGGTTTCCGTGGGTCGGCGCCGGCTTGCGACAGCGAGAAGGGCCAGCCAGGTGAGCAAGGCTGAGAGGAGCACAAGCGCCACTCCCTGCAGCACCCCGGGCAAGTGACCGGCCACCTCGAGCGCCTCCTGCCCGGTGTCGATCAAGAGAAAGGCCAGCATGCCGACGGTCAGGGCCAGGATTGCATTCAGCGCCTTACGGCCGAGCCGTCGCATTGCCGGGTAGAAGAGCAGGCCGAGGGCCACCGGAACGATGCCAACGAACCCGCCGACGAGGGCGTAGGCCACGAGCTGATCCAGCCCTGGCGTGGGCGTCTCGACCGCAACCTGCACCTCGCCGTCGAAGGTCAGGCCAGTCGATGTCAGCAGGCGCAAGCGGTGGGGTTCGCTGAAAACCCATGGGTAGGGAATGGTGATCGTCGCCCGTCCCAGCCGGGGCAGCGTCGGCCCAGGGTCGATGGTGAAGCTCCAGAATGCATCGTCGACGGTAACCTGGGCGATGGTCACCGGGACCGGCCCACCGTTGACGACGACGGCACGGAATCCGCTGTCGGTCAGATCTATTCGCTCGAAGCTGAGGATCTCCAGCGGAGGTAGATCAGCCCGCAGCGCCTGCGGCAGATCGGCGACAGCCAGAAGGACCAGCAGGCCGGCCAGCGCCGCCACGGGGACAAGCCAGGTCAGCCAGTGCGGAAATGGCCTGCGCGGGCTGGATGGTGAACGAACCTTCATGCTTCGACCGCCTCGAAGAGGCCCATCCACCCCAGCTCAGCGAATTCGCTCTGATGGGCGTGGAACATGTACTGGCCGGGGTGGTCGAGGCTGAATTCCAGAACATGCCGCTCTCCCTGACCCATCGTGACCGTGTCGGTGAACTCGAAGTGTTCGAGCTGCGTGCCGGTCCGGTACAGGCGAAACATCGAAGCGTGAAGATGGAACGAGTTCACCAGGTCGAACTCGGTCAGATTGACCAGGTAGATTCGCAGTGGCTCACCCACTCGCACCCGGATGGGATGCTTCATGTAGTGGAAGGCGACGGTGTTGACGGCGTAGACCTCGTTCTCGCCGTCGAGGTTGGTGTCGAAAGCGTTCATGACCATCACCATCTCGCGCGCCGGAGGTCTGGCTTCAGGTGGATCGATCAGGAAGGCGCCGTACAGGCCCTTGTGGATATGGCGTTTGAGCGGCATGACGTGGCAGTGATACAGGTGGAGCCCGAACGGCTGCGCCTCGAACTCATACAGGAATGTGTTGCCCGGCTCGACCATCGGGCTGACGCCGTCCATCGATGGTGGGTGAAACCCGTGAAAGTGGATCGTATGCGGATGAGGGGTGGCGTTGAAGAAATCGAACCGCACCAGGTCGCCGGCACGGGCTCTGAAGGTCGGCCCGGGCACCTGTTCGTTGTAGGTCCATGCCGGGAACCACACCCCCGGGGCCACCTCGATGTCCTTGTTCAGAGCCAGGACTTTCCAAGTGCGTACCGTGCGCCCGTTCTCGCTGGTGACAACACCTTGGTCGAAGGCCTCGAGGAAGGCCGAGGGGTCGAAGGCAGTGGGGGCGATTTCTCCAACTGAGCCGCTGGGATCCGAGCCATGGTGGTGCTGCGCCTCCGCCTCCGCCGTCGGCGTGGGGGAGGGCTCAGCCAGGAGGGGAGTACCCTGGTTGGCTGGTGCGTGCCCGAGGCCGACGGCTGCGGCCAGGGCGGTGGCGGTCCCCCCCAGCGTGCCGGCTTTAAGAAAGCTCCGCCGGTTCAAGGAGCCGGCGTTCGATTTGATCGGTTTCATGTCCGCCTTCCGCCGGGGACCCAAGGTCGCCCGTTGAAAATTAGGTATTCCTAAAAGAGTCCGAATACTATAAGCCACGGGGGAAGGCTTGTCAAGCTCACCACGCCGGGGCGGAAGGGGGGAGGTAGATGGCGGGTGGAGATGGGCGGCCCGGATCTCGGCGCACCAGCGGGAACCGGCGGGAAACGCCCGATCGGTTGCCCTGCAGCCCATGCAGGCGTCGACGCAAGAGCGCAAGCCGCTGGAGGTCATCGGCCTCCCGTGGGAGTGGGATCTTCGGGTGCCGCTGTTAGGCGGCACCCGAAGATCCCAGTCCACCTCCCCAACATTTTGGCAGTAGTCAGGCGGAATAGTGAATAGAGCAGGGGTATAGTCTCGATATTCAATAGGACAAAGGAGCCCCGAAATGTCAGTAATGAAGGCTGTGTGCATTCACGCCTACGGCGGGATCAAGGAGCTTGCCTACGAAGAAGCGCCGCGACCAAAGCCAGGTGACAGCGAGGTGGTCATCCGTGTCCTGGCCACAACCGTCAACCCCTTCGATTGCGCCGTGCGAGCAGGGTATTTGTCGGCCTTTCTCAACTACACCCTTCCCGTCATTCTGGGAACCGATGCCTCCGGCATCATCGAAGAGGTAGGGCCGGGAGTTACCACTTTCAAGCGCGGAGACAATGTGTATGCCCGAGGGGGTGTGACACGCGAAGGCGCCAACGCCGAGTATGTTGTCGTACCGGCCTCGGATGTCGCTGCCAAACCTCGGTCCCTGGACCACATCCATGCGGCGGCTCTCCCGCATGTAAGTCTCACGGCCTGGCAGGCCCTCATCGAGCTAGCCGACCTTACTAGCGGACAGACCGTTCTCATCCATGGCGCTGCGGGTGGGGTGGGGCACATTGCCGTGCAGATCGCCAAGTGGCGTGGAGCCAAGGTCATCGGCACCGCGTCCGTCAATCTTGACTATCTGCGCGAGCTTGGCGTCGACCAAGCAATTGACTACTCCACAACCCCGTTCGAAACTGCCAATGGCTACAAGGGCCACGTGGATGTTGTCCTTGACACCATTGGTGGTGATACCCAGGAACGATCATGGGAAGTGCTGAAACCAGGCGGTATTCTTGTGTCAACCGCTCAAGCACCTTCGCAGGAAACGGACACCGTGAGCGGTGGCCGTCAGGCGATGGTCTTCTCAACGCCTCCCATTGGGAAGACTCTTACCGAGGTCGCCACATTGGTCGACTCCGGGAAGATCAAGCCCCACGTTTCGGCAGTCTTCCCGCTTGCAGAGACAGCAAAGATCCACGGAATGATCGAGGCCAAGCACACTCGCGGCAAGATTGTGGTGCAAGTCGCGGGTTGATGCCTCGCTCGCGAAGGCAGGCCTGGCAACGCCCGCGCTGGCACACAGGCCTGAGGCCCAATAACTCGCTGAAGCCCCGGAGGGCTTGGCCTTCCGGGGTGTTTGTCTTGGCCCCTCGCTTGACCTGGACTTCGAGTGGCCTTGCCCGCTTCCGCCGGGCAGCTCCCATGCCGAGCCCGCAAGGGCGGTGTCCCCACGGGGTGCTTCCTTCCAGGCCGCTGTGCGGTCGCGAAGCTCGAGGCCGTTAGGCGGGCTGGCCCGCAAAGCCCGCGCAGATGCTCCGCCTGCTCATCACAACTCCACGATCCACCGCCGGCTTAGGTTGAATCCGTGCTATTGTCAGTCAGGGAGCGTGTGGTGCCGCGAAGCCCGCCGTAAGGCAAGAGGAGGCTGGTATGGAGACGTACATCATCCTGGGAAAGTACACCCCGCAAGGCATCGCAAAGATCAAGGAAGGCCCGACCCGCATTGAGGCTGCCCGCAAGGCCATGGAGGCCGCCGGCGGCAAGATGGTCGCCTGGTATCTGACATTGGGCCGCTACGACTTCGTCTTGATCGCCGAGGCTCCAAACGTCAAGGCCGCGGCGTCCGTGCTCCTTGCGACTGGAGCCCAAGGGAGTGTCAGTACAGAAACACTGCAAGCTCTAAACGAAGCGGAGTTCAAGGGAGTTGTCTCTTCGCTCCCGTGATCCCTGCGCAACCACACGCTCCCACTCCCATCCGCGCTCCCACTCCCATGCCCTCACACTGCAGCCCGCCTGCCAAGTATCTTCCCCGGAATGGCGCCCTTATGTATGGCTCTCGCCTCCGAACCCTGCCCGAAAGTCCGTCCGGCGGTGTGAAGGTGCTGTCCGAGGGCCGGCGGTCGAAGACCAGCTACGCCGCCTATCAACTCGCTGCCTGCCCCGCGGGCTGGATATAATCGGGTCCGATGGCTAGAGGTTCCCCCAGCAACTCCCCTAAGGTCCCGTCCTCCCCGGGGCGCTTCACATTCCCTCCAGGCACCCGCCTGGAATTGATCCTTGAGGTCAAAGAAGGCGAAGAACTCGAGGTCATCGTCGAAGTTCAGCAAGCTCGACGCCGAGAGCCCCTCTCAGCGGAACCCGGCGCCTCCTGGCGCCACAGGCTCGGTCTGGCGCTCCAACGTGCCAACCTTCGGCTGGACCCCGCCACGATGCCCACGGTCCTTTTCGTCATCGGGCTCGCCTTGTTTTGCGTCAGCCGGTTCTATCGACTGGCTGATTTCCCGATTGCTTTCAACAGCGATGAGATCGTCACGGTCGTCCGAGCTGCGGACCTGGTGCGTGATAGGTACGTCGGTTACGAAGGGCAGTTCCTGCCCGCCTTCTTCGTCAACGACTCCAAGTACAGCCTGGGCACCACCGTCTACCTGCAGATCGTGCCCTACCTACTGTTCGGGAAATCGATCTGGGCGGCTCGAGGCATCTCGGTGCTCATCAGCCTGCTGGGGATGATCTGGGTGGGGCTGATGCTGCGCGACATCTACCGGTTGTCCTACTGGTGGCTTGGAGTGTTCGTGCTGACGGCCATGCCCGCCTGGTTCCTCCTGACGCGCACTGCTTTCGAGACGGCGCAGATGACGGCTTTCTTCGCCGGATTTGTTTACTACTACCTGCTGTACCGGCTGCGGAATCGCCGCTATCTGTACCCATCTCTGGTGTTGGGGGCGCTGGCCTTCTACAGCTACCTTCCCGGTCAGGTTATGGTCGTCGTGACCGGCGCAGCCTTCCTGGCCTTCGATTGGCGATACCACTGGCAGGATCGGCGGACGCTGTTGCGGGTGGCCGGCCTGCTCATCCTGCTGGCGCTGCCTCTGATTCGCTTCGAACTCTCCCAACCCGGTCGCTACACCGGCGCCATGGAACGCTACAGCTCATATCTGGCCACTGATCTTCCACCGGTGCAGAAGGTATCGATGTACCTGGGCCAGTATCTCCGTGGCCTTGGTCCGCTCTACCTGTACTGGCCGCATACCCGGGACGAATCCCCCTTCCTGATGAAGGGCTACGGGCACATGGGATGGTGGAATCTCCCATTTGCTGTTGCGGGGCTGGTCTATCTTCTGCGACGCCGCCGCTGGCAGGAGGTCGAGGGCAGGTCGGTCTTTGTCCTGCTCCTGGTGGCGCCGTTGGCGGGTGCCCTGCTCGAGACCAAGTTATCTAGGGAGTTGATGATCGTCCTTCCGCTGGTGGTGGTGACGACGATCGGGTTCACACTCGCCTTCGAGTGGCTCGAAAGGCGTTCGATCCCACGCACCGTCTTGAGCCTGGCCAGCGCCAGCCTGTTCGCCGGGATCACGCTGTTCATGATGTTCGATGCCCTCATCCGTGGCCCCACGTGGTTCCGCGACTATGGGTTGAGCGGACTGCAGTATGGCGCCAATCAGGTGTTCCCGGAGGCGCTCGAGTTCTCAAAGCAGAACCCGGGGACGAGAGTCTACCTTTCAGGCGGGTGGTGCTGGTCGGCGGATGTGGTGTCGCAGTTCTACTTGCCGGGGGAGTCGATGGTCTCGCTGGCGACGCCCGATCAACTGCCGGAGGTCATCGCCGCCGGGGAGGATGTTGTGTTTGTTGTCATTCCCGATGAGTACAAGCGTCTAGTGGAGAGCGACGAGTACCAGACCATCAGCGTCGAGCAAATCGTTCCCTACCCCGATGGGGGCCCGGGCTTTCGTTTCGTCCGGTTGGCTTTCACCCAGGCCAAGCTTGATGCGATTCGCCGAGGCTATGAGGAAGTGAAGGAGCCGGTCACGGTTCCGCTCAGCCTGGACGGCGAGGACATCACGGTCACCCATCCCCCGCTCGGAGGGAGCACCGTCGACAGCCTCTTCGACGGCGACCCTGACACCTTCGCCCATTCGGACTCCCAAAACCCCTTCCTGCTTGATATCGGCTTCGACCCGGCACGCCGCCTGGCGGGCTTCGTCATTCGGCTCGGCTCCGAGAAGAACGTCATCAAGGCGACGGTCTTCCCCGAAGATGGAACCGATCCGGTCTCGCATGTCGTCGAAGCGGGGCCGGTGGACCAATACAAGGACGTCGTCGTGAATTTCGATGGACCCGTCCGGGCCAAGCGGCTGCTGATCGAGATCCTGGACGAGTTTGCGCCTCCGGACGCGTTCGTGCATGTATGGGAGCTGCAGCTGCTCGACTAGGAGCGCCAAGGCACATGACGATCTTGCCTGGATCTCGGCTCTTCAGCATGTCGTAGGCCGTTCCTATCCGCCGCTGTAAGAGGCGCCCGGTTCTTCGCAGGCCGGAGTCACGCCCCAGCGGGAGAACCAGCGCCGATGGGTCGCCACCCAGCGGTAGCCCGCCGCTTCAACCCAGTGGAAGGGCTTCAGGCTGCACGCCCGGCCGACCAGTGGCCACCGGCCGCCGAGCTCGAGAAGCGCCCGGTTGATGGCAGCCGCGGCCCGGTACCGTTCGCCCGTTGAAAGGTCGATCAGCCAGACCTCCCGATCGACTTCGCTGCGCCTCAGCCCATATCGCAGGCGGACCCCGGGATGCTGGTTGGGCACCAGGCAAAGCCTTCCTCGGATGTCGCGCCTGTGCAGCCAACTCGCCGCCCGGGTGCAGATCCCGCAGCGACCGTCGAAGAGGAGGATCAGCGACCGAGCGTCATCCGGCGAAGGTGAACCTACCGGACGCCATGCCTTCCTCGATGGCTTCATCCCGCACTCAGGATCGAGTGGAAACGGCGGAGACGTGGCTGGGTTCGGATCGGCCGAGGGCATAGAGGCCAAGGGTCCCCCAGAGTTCGATGCGATTGAACTCTGGATTCTGGCTGTGGAAATGGACCCTCACCGGCGCTTGGTCCAGTTCGGGCTGGGAAGCCAGAAGCTCCCCGTCTCCCTGGCGAAAGCTCTGCAGCACTAGCTTCAAGTGTTGTTGAAAGATCCCGTAGCGCCAGGCGGCGGATCCAATCTCCAGTCCGCCGCTGACGTGGCAGTGCACGTCCAGCGCCGGCCCGGTTGGGGTGTCGGTCCATTCGGCCAGGACTTCGTCCCGCATCATGCGGGTGTACCACCCGGAGATCTGTTTGTAGTCGTAGTCCCTGGCGATTGTCAGAAACAGGTCACCGGTTCGATCGGAGTGGGTGAGCGTGTAGCGACGCGGCAGCGTATGTCGGTCAATCGACTGCCAAGACTGGAGTCGGACATGCAGCTTGGCCGGGTCCAACCCGCTCATGCCTGGGTGTGCTGCGCAAGCTCGCTCGCCCCCTCCGGAGTGCGCTCGGCGAGGGGCGGCGCCGGGCGGGCGATCAGCCGGAAGTAGGCGTAGGGGAAGAGCACAGCCATCAGCAGGGCGGAAGCGACGCCCGGAGCGGCACTGCCCACCGATCCCAGCAGATACCCGCCCAGCACGGGAGCGATCACCCGGGTCAGGCTCTCGACCGAGGTCGAAAGCCCGAGGATGCCGCCAATCTCCTCGGGGTAGACCGACTTGCTCAAGACGCTGCTGATCAAGGTGTTGAGCGAACCGCCGGCGATGGCCAACGGGAGAAAGGCGACCAACAGCCAGGCCACACTGGGGACCAAGGCCCATGCCAGGACCGCCAGGCCAAACAGCCCGATCATGAACACGATCAGTCGGGACTCGCGCCAGCGAGCGGTCATCACGCCGATGCCGACTCCCTGGACCAGGACGATGATGATGCCGATGTAGGTCAGGATGTAGCCGGTGGTCTGTGCGGTCAGGCCGAAGCGCTGCTGACCGTAGAGCGGGAAGATTGTCTGCATCATGGCGAACGACAAGCCGAAGAGGAAGCGCGTGACCAGCAGCGGGCTGACGCGCGGCAGGCGGAAGGCCTCCGTGAGAGCGGCCACGGTGAAGGCCGAGCGTGGCGCCTGGGCGCGGGCACGACGCTCCTCTTCTGGCAGGGACTCCGGCAGGGCGAAGTAGATGGAGAGCAGCGCGATCAGCGACATTGCCGCCGCCGCGAATGCGGGGACGGAGTAGCCATAGATGCTCAGCGTGCCGCCGACCGCCGGGCCGATGATGAAGCCCAGCCCGAAGGCGGCACCCAGGAACCCCAGGGCGCGAGCTCGGCCTTGGTTGTCGGTGATGTCGGCGATATAGGCCTGGGCGACCGTGATGTTGCCGCCGGTCAGCCCGTCCAGAATGCGGCTGGCGAACAGCACGCCGATCACCGCCGCCTCCAGGCTGACGGCGAGCCCCAGGCCAGAGAACAGCCCAGCAAGCGCAGCGCCGATGGGCTCGGCCAGGCCCAGCATCAGGAACCCCAGCAGCGTGCCGAACACGCTGAGCAGCAGGATCGGGCGACGGCCGTGGCGATCGGACAGGCGGCCGAGGATCGGCGCACCGATCAACTGCGCCGCAGCGTAAGAGGCAACCAGCAGTCCAACAACCGCGGGCGTGGCGCCATAGGCGCTGGCATAGAACGCCAGCAGCGGCAGGATCAGGCTGAAGCCGAGCAGGTCGATAAAGACGATGATGAACAGCGTTCGCAGGCGGGAATCACGCATTCTGTCTCCGAGGCAGGGCAGGGTCACGAGCAATCGCAGGCGAAGCACTGGATCGCCGGGAAGAAGCTTCCGCCTCGCGGCGGATGGCCTCGACCAGGCTGGAGAAGATCAGGCTGTGCAGCGGATACAGCCCATACCAGTACAGCAAGCCGAACAAACCCCGCGGCGCGAACAGCGCAGTCTGGGTCAGTGCGGCGGGTGTGCCGGGCGCGATCTCGAACTGCAGCCAGGCGCGGCCGGGGACCTTCATCTCGGCGCGCAGACGCAACAGGCGATTGGGCTCGGCGATCTCGACCCGCCAGAAGTCGAGGGCGTCGCCTGGGCGCAGGTCGAGTGGATGACGCCGGCCGCGCCGCAGCCCGACGCCGCCCACCAGGCGGTCGAGGGCGCCGCGCAGGCGCCAGGCCCAGTTGTAGGTCAGCCAGCCGCGCTCGCCGCCCAGACTGGTGAGTGTCGCGTAGATGGCATCGGGTGTCGCCTCCACCGCCGTCTGGCGGCGCTCGAGAATCATCCCCTCGCGACTGGCCAACACCAGCGCCGGTCGGTCGCCCTGGCTGCTGGCCAGCGCGTCCATCCAGGTGGTGTCGATCTCGCCGCTCTCTAAGCGAGCCAGCGCCGCCTGCAGGGCAGCCGAATACCCGATGGGGTGGATGTGCGGGAACAGTTCGGCGGCGATGGGCTGGCGCACGACGACTTCGTTGCGCAGTCCCTCGATCAGCGGTGCAGCGATGTCGCTCGGGATGGGCGTGACCAGGTGCACCCAGTAGGAGGACAGGCGCGGCGTGAGCACAGGGACCGGCACCAGCCAGCGCCGCAGGCGACGGGCCTCAGCATAGCCGAGCATCATGCCGCCATAAGTGGTGACGTCGGTGCCGCCGATCTCGATCACCCGCCCAGCGCTGGCCGGCGTCTGAAGGGCGGCCACCAGGTAAGACAGGATGTCGTCGACCGCGATCGGCTGGACGCGGGTGTACGCCCAGCGCGGGCAGACCATCGCCGGCAGGCGTTCGGTGAGATCGCGGATCAGCTCGAAGGACAGGCTGCCGGCGCCGACGATGATCGCCGCCCGGAACTCGGTCACCGGGACGCCGGCCCGCGCCAGCATCTCCCCGGTCTCCTGCCTCGAGCGCAGGTGCTGCGACAGGTCGGCGTCGGGATTCCCCAACCCACCCAGGTAGATGATGCGCTCAACACCCGCCGCGCGTGCCGCCAGGCCGAAGTCCAGCGCCGCCTGGTGATCGCGTTCGCGGAAGGATTTGCCGCCGCTCATGCTGTGGATCAGGTAGTAGGCGGCGCTCACCCCGGCCAACGCCGGCCGCAGTGTGTCCGGCCGGAGCACATCGGCCTCGACCACCTCGACCTGGTCGAGCCACGCTCGCCGGGCCAGCCGAGCGGCGTCGCGCACCATCACCCGCAGCGGGTAGCCGGCAGCGAGCAGCGCTGGAACGAGGCGCCCGCCGACGTATCCCGTTGCGCCGCTGACCAGGACCGGCTTAGCGAGTGTCATGCCGGAGGACTTTCCGGTGCAGCCGGGGCGGAGGTCGGACGCACCCGGCGGGCGATCCAGATGCCCAGGCCGAACAGCCCCGCCAGGATGAGCACGAGCAGGTAGTCGATGACTGGGATGCGCACGATCTCGTTGAGCTTCTCCCAGCCGCGGTCGCTGTAGACCCAGAGCACGGCGGCGACGTAGGCGAGGGCAACCAGCGCCCGCATGCCGCGGCTCCATCCGACGCCGTGCATCTGCGTAATCACGAACACGCCGCCGAAGCCGAAGGCGAACATCGGCCAGATGCCGTTGCCCTGCATCACCGCCACCAGCGTGGCGTGGATCAGCACGCTGACCTCGAGCACCAGGGTCCAGATGCGGTTGACATGGACCCGGGTGAAGAACAGGCTGCCCTGCAGCAGGATCAGGAACATGTACAGGAATCCAATGAGATGGCCGGAGGTCGAGACCATCGGGTGATACCAGAAGGTGTACACCACCGCCCAGGCGAAGAAGTAGCCGTGGTACTTGCGCGCCACGCGGACGATCTCCTTGGACAGCGGCAGGCGCTGACCGAAGAACATCCCGCGCCGGTTGTTCTCCATCAGCAGCACCCACACCAGCAGCACGATCACCGAACCCTGCGATGACCAGATGGAAACGTCCTGCGCCAGGCCGTCGTACCACAAATGAGTCTGGACGAAGTGCAACAGAATGAAGAAGGCGTTGGCGCCCAGGGCGATCAGGTTCACCCGGTGCAGCCCACCGGTGTAGCGGAGTTCATGGGTCTGGGCGTAGTAGATCAGGCCGAAGAAGGTCAACTGGTGGGCCAGGTAGAAAGCCCAGGCGGTTGCCCGCGGCCAGAAGGCCGGCTCGGGCAGCTGCCAGTAGTACCAGGAGGCGCCGGTGTCAGGCAGCAGAGTCGCTCCCGCCAGCCGCTGGCCGGCCCAGGCGATCAGTCCGGTGAACAGCAGACTGAAGCCGATCCCTAGCCAGAGCGCGGAGCTGGACGAGAGGCGTGCGACCGGGCGGTTCATGGCCGGCATTCTACCATGTCCGAAGACGGCGTGTCAAGGTTTTGTCTAGGAGCCATCACAATCCCGTCAACGGAGGGGGAGGCAGGGCGGGGTACCCGGCGGTGAGCAGGGCCAGTACACTTGCGGGCAAAACCCAAGGGGGGCCGAAGCCAGCATGCCAAGAGAGTATCGTCGGGTGTTCCGGGTGCGCGAGTACGAGTGCGACCTGTACGGGCATGTCAGCAACGCCAACTACTTGCGCTACATGCAGCAGGCGGCCATCGAGGCCTCGGCCGACGTCGGCTATGACCCCGCGCGCTATCGGGCCTTGGGGACGCTCTGGCTGATCCGCGAGACCGGGATCGAATACCTGCGGCCGGTTGCGCCGGAGCAAGTGCTCGAGGTTCGCACCTGGGTGGCAGATTTCCGCCGGGTGGTGTCGCGCCGCCGATATTCCATGACGGTCGAGGGTCAGCCGGTGTCCGAGGCCTACACCGATTGGGTGTACATCGAGCGCCTGACGCAGCAGCCGGCGCGCATCCCGGCGGAGATGGCGCTGGCGTTCATGCCCGAGGGCGGCGCCGGGGAAGCCGTCGACCGGAAGCCGATCGAGGCGCCCGCCCCGCCGGCGCAGCCTGTGCGCTTCGTCCACCATGTCGAGTGGGGTGACCTCGACAGCGCCGGGCATGTGAACAAC
>JALHUE010000414.1 GCA_022866145.1 Anaerolineales bacterium
CCATCTCGCCTATTGCGCGGATGATCTTCTCCAGGAAGCGCAGGCCGCGCTTGCGAGTGGCCGCATCCGGAGAGGCGACATCATACCGAGCGGGCAGCCCGATGCAGTGGGAAAGCCCAAGGTTCCGGGATTGCGCGTGGTACTGCAAATGCCTCCGCGCCTCGGCTTTCATGCCTGCGATAGTGCCCGCATTCACCTCGAGCACATCGAATCCAAGGTCGGCCGCCTTGTCGACAAACGGATGGAAGTCAGCCTCCCAATCGTGGGTCCAGTAGGCGTAGTAGATTCCTATCTTGTTCACGGCGGCCAGCCTCCTTGCAGGGATCGGTTCACGAACACGCTATGGCTTCGTTCCCCGATCTATCGGCCGCGTCCAACAGTTCGTCCACCCGCTCGCCCACAATGCCGTGGATGTGGTTACAGGGATAGCTCGGGAGGAATGCCTCCGGCGGGACGCTCAGGCGAGCGAAAGCTTCTCCGATTGGCTCGTCCCCATAGCTCCAGTTGCTGACAACATACTTCAAGGCAAGCCGCCTTCCCCGTCAGGTCCTCATGCGCCGGCGACGCCACTGGTCAAAGACGACGACGACGATGATGGTCAGACCCTGGGTAATGCGCTGCCAGAAGGCGCTGACGTTGAGCAGGTTCATCCCGTTGGCCAGAACGCCCATGATCAGTGCCCCGATCAGCGTCCCGATGACGCCGCCCTCGCCGCCGAACAGGTTGGTCCCGCCGATGACGACCGCGGCGATGGATCTCAGGTTCTCATCGTCCGCCATCAAGGCGTTGGCCGAATTCAGCCGGCCGGCCAACACCAGGCCGCCGATGGCCGCCATGAGCCCGCAGATGGTGTAGACGAGGACTTTCGTACGGTCGGTATTGATGCCGGAAACGTGGGCTGCCTCCCGATTTCCCCCGACGGCGAAGGCGGCCCGCCCTAGCGCCGTGTAACGCAGGATGAACCAACCGACGAACCCGACGGCCAGGGCAACCAGGGCCGCGGCGGGAAACCCCCCGACATCCCCGGCGCCCAGCCAGATGACCTGGTCCGGCAAGTACCCCTTCAGCTCCGTGGCCGTCAGGTGTGAGGGGACGGGGAGCCCTCCGGTGATCAGCAGCGCGATGCCACGGTACACGCCGAGTGTGCCCAGCGTGGCGATGAAGTCCGGGATTCGCCCGCGGGTGATAATGAAGCCGTTGAGCCAACCTGCGATCGTGCCTACCGCCAACGCTACCAGCAGCCCGACCCCCGCCGGGACCGGCCCGAAGGCCAACCCGGCCACCTCGATCCGTTGCGTCATGAGGACGGCCGCCACGCACGCCGAGAGGGCGGCCATAGCGCCAACCGACAGGTCGATCCCCCCCGTGATGATCACCAGGGTCTGGCCGACGGCCAGGATAGCGGTGATCGACGTCTGGCGGGCCACGTTGACGGCGTTGCTGACCGTCAGGAAGTGCGGCGTGGCGAACGACAGGTAACCCGCCAACACGAACAGGGCGATGAGCGGCCCGACCCGCAGCAACCCCTGTCGAAGGAGGGCCGCGCCCCGGCTGGCTCTCGCCTCCCCGGCATCAGGCGGCTGAACCGGGGAGTCGGCTGGCTCGACCGTTGGTTTCTCCGTCACGGTGACCTCCAGGTCGCTCAGCTCGCGTCGCGCAACAGGTCTTCCTGCGTGGCCGCGCCCCGAGGATACTCAGCCGTCAGCCGCCCGCCCCTCATCACCAGGATACGGTCGGCCATCGCCAGAAGTTCCGCCATCTCCGAAGAAATCAGGATCACGCCCACGCCCTGCTGCGTGAGGTGATCGATCAGGGAAAAGACCTCGGCCTTGGCCCCCACGTCCACGCCGCGGGTCGGATCGTCCAGTACCAGGACCTTGGCCCCGCTGCACAACCAGCGGGAGAGGACGACCTTCTGCTGGTTGCCGCCGCTCAGGTAGATCACGGGCCGGTCCAGCGAAGGCGGCTGAATGCGCAGGTCCTGTACATAGCCCGAGGCCACCTCGCGCTCCGAGCGCAGGTTCAACCAGCGAGCAGGGGACACCTGGCTGAGACGGCCCAGGGTGATGTTGGGTGGGATCGGCAGCATTGGCACGATCCCCTCCCGACGCTCGCGCGGCAGGAAGCCCATCCCATGGCGAATGGAATCCGACGGGCGCTCCAGGCGGACGCGTTGGCCGTTGATGAAGATCTCCCCGGTGGCTTTCGACTCGAGCCCGAACAGGGCCCGCGCCAACTCCGTCTGCCCCGCCCCCATCAGGCCGAAGATGCCGAGAACCTCGCCGGCGTGCAGCTCGAACGAGACCTCCCGAAGCGCGCCGGGCACAGACAACTTGCGCAGCTCGAGTACCTGCCTCGCCTGCGGACGGCCACGCCGGGGGTATTGCTCCGTCAGCTCGCGACCTACCATCATCTGGATAAGGTCGTCCTGGGTGGCGGCTTCGACCGGCAGGGTGGCGATACGCTTCCCGTCCCGCAGGATGGTCACCCGTTGCCCGATCAACGGCACCTCGGCTAGACGATGGGAAATATGGACGATGGCGACTCCCCGCTCACGCATCCGTCGCAGGATCACCAGCAGCCGCTCGCGTTCCACATCCGAGAGGGCCGACGTCGGTTCGTCCATCACAAGGATGCGCGGCCGCTTGGCCAGCACCCGGGCGATCTCCGTCAGCTGTTTCTCGGCCACGGTCAGGGAGCGCACTTCCGCTCGGGGGTTGACCTCGACCCCCAGCTCCGCCAGGCTTTCTTCGGCCAGCCGGAACGTCCGTCGCCAGTCCACCATCCTCAGCCGGGTGCGCGGCAGGCTGCCGAGAAACAGGTTCTCGGCCACGGTGAGCGCCGGCACCAGACTGAATTCCTGGTAGACCATGGCGATCCCGTGCGATTGGGCACGCTCCGGGATGAGGTCCTGCACTTCCTTCCCCTGGATGAAGATGCGGCCGCCATCCCGCGGGATGGATCCGCTCAGGATCTTCATCAGGGTGGACTTGCCGGCCCCGTTTTCGCCTAGGAGGACGTGGACTTCACCGGCATACAGGTCGAAATCCACATGATCGAGGGCGTGAACCCCTGGGAACCGCTTGTCGATCTGCTCCATCCGCAACACCGGCTCACTGAGCGACATCGGGGGCTCCAGCAGGGGGCGCTATTGCGCCGTGTAGCCGCCGTCGACGCTCAGGATCGAGCCGGTGGCGTACGCCGCCTCGTCGCTGGCCAGGAAGAGGATCGCCGCCGCGATCTCCTCCGACGTGCCGAGGCGGTTCAGAGGCCGGGCTTGCTCGAGACGGCGGCGGGCTGCCGCCGGATCCGGGGCGCGGCTGACGGCCGCCTGGACGAGCGGTGTGTCGGTCGTGCCGGGGCAGACGCAGTTGACCCGGATCCCGCGCCCCGCCAGGTCCACCGCACAGCTGCGGGTCAGGGCCACTACTCCTCCCTTGGAGACATTGTAGGCGACCTGACCCAAGATGCCCACCAGGCCGGCCTCCGACGACACGTTGATGATGGCCCCCCCGCCCGTTCGCTCCATGGCCGGGATAGCGTACTTGATTGTCAGGAAGGGACCGGTGAGATTCGTCGCCAGGACGCGTTGCCACGCTTCGGACGGTGTCTCGGCCGCGTTCCCCTGCACATAGATTCCGGCGTTGTTTACCAGCACGTCCAGACGGCCCCAGGCCTGCAAGACCTGTTCGACGGCGCGCCTCACATCGTCTTCGAGGCTGACGTCGGCCTGGAGGAAGATGGCCTGTCCGCCAGCCGTCTCCACCTCGTCGAGGACCGCTCGGCTCCCCTCGGCATCCACGTCAAGCAGGGCAACCCGGGCCCCCTCCCGGCCGAAACGGACCGCCGTGGCGCGCCCGATGCCCTTCGACGCTCCGGTGACGACAACCACTCGTCCCTCGAAACGCATCGCGTCCTCCTTCCTTGCCAGATGGTGGGAGGGTCCAGCCCGAAGAGGGAGGAGCCTCGCAAGGCTCCCCCCATCATCGGACACTTGGCCGCTACTTACAGTCGGCTTTGATCGCCTCCCAGTCGATCTCCGGCAGAGCTGGCTGGGGATAGAACTGACGAGCGTTTTCTTGGTAGGCAATGCGCGGCCGGATGTCATACGTCGCCGGCACCTCTTGCCCGCAGGCGAGCTTCACGCCGAACTCGGTGCCGAACCAGCCCCAGTCGGCGAAGCCGTGGGTCGTCTCGGCCACGAGCTTGCCTTCGGCAATTCGGTCAACCGATTCCGGGGTGACGTCGTTGGTGAAGACGGCCACCTTCTCGTCCCCGATCACCGGACCTTCGCTGGCCAGCTCCAAGCGATCGATGGACTCCGAAGCGAGCATCGCGCCCAGGCCCATCTCGTTGGAGGCCGCCCAGAAGAAGTCGAGGTTGTCTGGGTTCGCCTGGAGGAAGTCCTCGGCGCACTTGATGCCCTTCTCGCGGTTCCAGTCGGCGGCGCACGGAGCTCCTACGATTTCGATGCCAGGGTAGGGATCCAGCACGTTGTGGAACCCGTTGAGCCGCGCCTGGGAGAAGAACCCACCGGCGACGCCTTCAATGATGGCGCCGCGGGCCTTGATCTGCGCCACCTCGCTGGCCGGCAGGTCCTTGTACAGGTCTCTCCAGAACTCGATGTCAAGGTACTGATCCGGGGCCACGTCGACCGTCCGGCCGGTACCCAGCACGCCCGGGCCGCCGAAGTAGTCGAGCAGGGCGTAGGCTGTCACTTCGGCCCCGATGGTGTTGTCGAAGCCGATGTAGGAGCTGATATCGAGGCCCTCGATCGGCTCCAGTAGGTTGACGATGATCACCGGTATGCCGGCCTCGTTGGCCTTGGTCACAGCCCCCTTGATCACCTCGACCTCGATGGGGGAAATAGCGATGACGTCGACCCCGCGCTGGATGTAGTCTTCGATGATCGCCACCTGGTCGGCGAAGGCGATATGCGTGGCGGGCGACTGTGAGATGACTTCCACGTTGAACCCGTTGGCATTGGCGTCCTCCGCTGCCTGCTCAAAGAAGTCCGTCGCCGTCTTGAACACCCCGGTGATGTCCGGAGGCGTCCAACCTATGACGATGGGCTCCGACCAGCGTTCGGCCGCGGCCGGCGCCTCGGTGGCGGCCGGCGCCTCGACGGGCGGGGGCTTGGTGGCTTCAGGAGCTGCCGGGGGCGCCGCCGGCGCCGCGCATGAGCCCGCGAGCAGGCTGAAGATCATCAGCGCCCCCAGCCACACGTAACGAGACTTGCTAGCACTGAACATGAACCTTCTCCTTCCTCATTGAATCTCGGATGATGGGGAGACACTATTCTCCTCGCAGCGTCAAACTGCCGCCGACCTCCTTTCTGGCACAAGCCTCACAAGAGGGTGACCAGTCGTCCTGGCCCCCATGGTGTCCGCGCACAAAGGCATGATGGCGGGCCTAACCGAGCCCTTCCTCCGATGGATTGGCTGAGCCGGCCTACTTCGAGATAGCCTGGAGGGGCTCTCCTGCCGCCCCCGGCATCGGCCGGTCGTCCCGCAGGTCATTCCCCGATGGCAGGTCCTCCGGCTCGCCTCCAAGAATCTGCCTCCTTCCCGGCCCCTCGCGCATGCGGATGAGTTCGACTTCGAAGCGGGACCGGTCCCCCCGGTGGAGGGCCAGGTAGTATTCGATGGGAGTACCGTCCGCCATGTAGCTGACGCTTTCCAGCATGATGAGAGGCGCTCCCTTCGGGACCTTGAGGAGCTGCGCCTCACGGTCGCCGGCTGCCCAGGCCTCGATCGTGCGCCGTCCGCGCGCTAGTTCAATGCCGCACTCCTTCGACAGAAGGCCGTAGAGCGATTGACGGGTGAGATCGGCCTCGACCAGACTGGGGCACAACGAATAGGGCAGATAGGTTGTGACGAGGACGATGGGCTCCTCATTGATGAACCGCAGGCGTTCCACTTCGATGACAGGAGCCTCGCCGGCCAAGCCCAGATGGCCGGCCACTTTGGAGCTGGCACTGATCACGTGCTGTTTCAGGACCTGGGACACAGAGGCGTGACCGCGTTCCTGCATGTCTTGGTAGAAGCCGGTCAGGCGCTGGACCAGGCTCTCGCCGATCTTGGGCTCAGCGACGAAAGTCCCCTTGCCCTTTCGACGGGCGACGATCCCCACGTCGCTGAGGTCGCGCAGGGCCTGGCGGACGACCGTCCGACTGACCTCGAACATGCGACACAGGTCGGCCTCCCCCGGCAGTTGGTCGCCCACCGGCCACTCGCCGCGCTCGATGCGGCGCCGAATGAGCTCCTTGACTTGGGCGTAGTAGGGAACCGGGCTCGTCCGATCGATGACCAGTAGCGAGGGATTCGTCCCGGCTTCCATGTCGTTAGGGGACAGCCCGCGTTATCATCATGTCATCTTGTCATTACTTGATTATCGTACAACCAATCTCCCACGTGTCAACTCCCCTCCTGAGGGTCGCCGCCGCCCTCGACGAACAGGAATGACCTGGCCCCAATCGGCCTCTACCTCAAGAACGCTTATGTCTTGTTCCGGGATGCAGGAGGAGGAGAGGTTCCTCCAGTGACAAGCATCGTGGTGCCCGACCCCAGGCCGAGGACCATGGTGACGTCGTCGGCAGGAGCCGCGCCTCCAGCGAAGTCCTCGAGATCGTGGCGGAGGGCCTCCAGGAGGTCCTGGGCCGAAAGCGATGCGGGCTCGTGCGCCGGCGCCGCCGCCGCGGGCCCCGGGACAGGCGACCCGCCTGCAAAGGGAGTCGCGACCTGGTCCGTTGGAGCCCCGGGATTGCAGGCGCCGGAGAGCAGCGAGGGGCCCAGCAGAACGGCGATGATCGAGTTCCGGTTCATGCCCCATCCCTCCATCGTACGCGCTGGGCGGCTCGCCAGGCCATGCCACGCGTCCGGCGACGGAGCCATGATCGCGCCGGCGAAAGGTTCGCCATCCGATTGGCTCATCCTGCGCTGGAAGCAGGGTTGGGCCGCAAGGGTGTGGTCAGCCTGCGGCGGACCGGAACGATGAC